>PUKG01000274.1 GCA_003550445.1 Halobacteroidaceae bacterium | reverse complement strand
TTTTGGCCGGTTACGCTACCTGCTCGCCCCAGGCATTAAGCGTCCAGTTATAGCAAGGGGATCATTGCATCCAGTGAAAGATATTTAGTTTTTGTTAAATACTATTAAGATAGTAGGTTTTCTTCCTTTGTGGATTTATTATATTAAAATCTCAAAAAAAAATGTGTGATTTGAATCACACTAATTGAATAAATTTCAAAAGATGGAAAATTAAAGGGAAAAAGTAAGTTTTCGTATGTTACCCTATTTTTTAGGTCAATCTTGGGAATTTTAGTTCGTGAAGGTCTTTTTTAGGGTGAAGTAGAAATAAATAAACTCAAAATCAATCCTTTTTGCCAACCTAAAATTTCCAATGAGTTCAGTTAAACCATAACCAATTTTTTAGGAGACAAAAAAGTTGAGATAATAAATATTTAAAAATTCAGAAACCAGAACTTTTGTTATCCGTTGAAGATTTCTGGTTTTCAAGAACTTTTCGGGAAATATTCTGGGATAAAAATATGTTAACCCAAAAAAGGAAAGTGGAGGTGAAGAAAATAAAAAAATTTTTCCCAAGCAGGTCTCAAAAAGCGGGTCTTTCTCCGGGAACCCTTGTTCACTTTGGGGAAAGGAAAGAGGAGAGCTCAAGGCTCAGCATAATTAAATTCTCCCCGAAAAAATTGGATGAAAAAGAAATAACAATTGATAGTTTGCCAGAAATTTTTCCCGGGGAAGAAGAGGTTCTCTGGTTAAATTTGGATGGATTGCATGAGGTTAAAATAGTTGAGAGAATAGGGAAGGAGTTTTCTCTGCATCACCTTGTTTTAGAAGATGTTCTAACGACAGATCAAAGGCCAAAAATAGAGGATTTCGGGGAATACATTTTTATGGTTTTGCCCATGTTTTATTTTTCCAATGATAAAAGTACTATCGTCTCTGAGCAGATAAGTTTGGTGCTGGGAAAAAATTTTATTATTTCTTTCCAGGAACAACAGGGAGACGTTTTTTCCGAACTACGCAATCGTCTAAGAACAGGGAAAGGTATTTTGCGCAAAAAAGGTGCAGATTATTTATTTTACAGCATCCTGGATTCCATTGTAGATGGCTATTTTGTTATCCTGGAAAAAATCAGTGAAGATATCGAGGCAATAGATGAAATGCTTTTAGAAAATCAAGGAAGTGACCTTCTTCAGGAGATACACAGGGTAAAAAGAGAATTAATTTTTCTCAGGCGGTCGGTATGGCCTCTCAGGGAAATAATTACAAAACTGGAGAGAAGAGAAACATCCCTGATTTCGGAGTCAACTTTAATTTACTTACGTGATGTCTATGATCATGCAATCCAAATTATTGAAGCTGTGGAAACCTCAAGAGATTTAATTTCCGGAATAATGGATATATATCTTTCCACTGTAAGTAATCGTATGAACGAAGTAATGAAGGTTTTAACAATAATTGCTACTATATTTATCCCCCTGACTTTTGTTGCGGGGATTTATGGAATGAATTTTATCAACATGCCCGAACTAGAATGGACCTGGGGCTACCCGGTAATAATTTTGGTTATGTTAATAATCGCTGGAGGGATGGTTGTTTTTTTCCGTCGGAAAAAATGGATTTAAATGACCCGAAAAAAAAGACTTAGTTTTGTTGTTTGGGATAAATAATTTAAGAAGGTATAAGAAGGTGCTTCCCTGAAGGATATAACAAATGTTTCTTTGGGGAGCGAAAAAATGAAAAAGCCTACAACTAAAAATTTGGTTTCCATAGAAGTGGAGCAGGTAAAAGCAGAAAATGGCCCTTTTGGGGCACAGCCCGCTTTTAAACAACTGGAATCAAGACTTCCTTCATTAAAAGGCCGAAAAATGTACGGGGTTTTCTATTCTGCTCAAAATGAGTATTTTGCCTGTGTTGATAGGGAATCAAATTATAACCTTGATATGGGTTTTGAAAAAGGAATTATCCCTGGAGGCATCTATGCCAGGGGGAAAATTGAAAACTGGGTGGAGAAAATAGAAAACATTGGAAATGAGTTTGAAAAATTGGAGAAAGCCTGCCGGGAAAATGGATTAAACCTTGATTATACCCGGCCAAATATTGAGTTTTACCGCAGCCAGGAAGAATTGATTATTTATGTACCCGTCAAGATTAAAAAAACCGGGTGAAAACCAGAGGACTAAAAAATTAAAAAAAAATGTAGGATGAATCTAAAATGGCAATAACAAATTTAATTACCGGATTATTTTTGTTGGGTCTTGGTTTTGTTGTCAGGGTTTTTAAATTGAGTATTCTCATCAGCGGTTACAACACTGCTTCGCCCCAGAAAAAAGCAAAATATGATGAAAAAATCCTGGTAAAAGCCGTGGGTAATTTTGCAATGATCCTGGGAGGGATACTCTTTATAGGTGGCATAATTGGCTGGCTTTTCTCCACCTATTCCCAGATGATAATAATCGGTTCCTGGGTTGCTTTTTCCCTGTTTGTTGTGATTGGCCTACTCTATTTAAATCTTACCGATAAGGTAAAAAAGAAGGAATAATTTGGTTTTCTGGGTTGGGAGGCAAATTTATCGGTGATTGAAATAAGGAAAGCGAGAAAAAATGAAGTGGAAAATGTGGAGAATGTTTTAAATGAGGCTTCGAAAAACCTACTGGATAAGGGAATAAAGCAATGGCCTGGTAAATGGGATGAGAAGTACATAAAGGAAGAATTTGAAAAAAGTCGGGTTTTTGCTGTCCTTTTTGGAGAAACAATTGCTGGTTGTTTTTTCCTGAAAAAAATGAAAGAGGTAGATTTTTTGCAGGTTAAACAAGGAGATCTTTACCTTTACCAGATTGCATTTAAGCCTTTTTTCCAGGGGAAGGGAATGGGCCTTGAGGTTATAAACTATTGCCGGGAATTAATAAAGGATACTGAGTTATCTCTTTATTTGGATTGTTGGGCTGGGAATGAAAAACTTCGCAATTTTTACGGGAATGCAGGGTTTGAGTTTCTTGGTAACTTCCCGGAAGAAAATTACTTTATTAGTGTTTTTCGATTACAGGGGAATTAGTAGGGAGGGAAAAGAACAGAATGCCATGCAAAATCTAATGGAAATTATCAAAAAAAGAAAATCAGTTAGGACTTTTGATGAAAACAGGCCTATTGAAGGAGAGGTTCTATCCCAATTGGAAGAAGCTGTTCCAGAAAAAAAAGAAGGACCGATGAATAACCCGGTAAGGTTCCATCTCCTTGATATGGGGAAGGTAAGCGGTGAAGAACTAAGGAAACTGGGAACCTACGGGGTTATAAAAGGTGCCCGCTTTTTCCTTATTGGAGCAGTTGAAGACAATGAAGGTGCACTTGAGGATGCAGGGTATTGTATGGAAGAAATAATTTTAAAGGCAACAGAATTGGGCCTGGGAACCTGCTGGCTATCTGGAACCTTCCGCCGCAGTTCTTTTGCCAGGCAGATTGAATTAACGTCCGGAGAAATCCTTCCTGCAATAAGCCCGGTTGGATACCCTGCTGCAAAAAAACGAGTTGTGGAAAAATTATTTAAGATAGGGAATCGCTCTGACAAAAGGAAGCCCTGGGACAAATTATTTATCGGCCCCGATGGGCTTTCCCCGCTTCCCCCGGAGGAAGCAGGTGTATATAAAGATATTTTGGAGGCAGTCAGGTTGGCTCCTTCAAACCGCAACCTTCAACCCTGGAGGATAATAAGGGATGAAGACGGAGATTTCCACCTCTATCTTAAAGGCAGAAGGGAAGGAAGAAGTCCTGAAGGAAGAATAGATACCCAGAGACTTGATATGGGTATTGCTATGTGTCACTTTTCCCTTGTAGCCCGGGAGAAAGGTGTAAAGGGGCAATGGGATAGAATTGAAGGTCTTCGCGATACCGATCCTCCCCTGGGGGACCTGGAATATGTTTCTACCTGGAAGGAAAACAGTAGTTAAAAGTCAAAATTCCGGTTTGCGAAAACCTATAAGGTATCGGTGAAAAATTCCTGGATTATGGGAGGGGATAGTTTATTGAAGATTGGAGAAAAGGGGTTTAAGGGGATTTCTCAGGGAAAGAAAAAAGAAATTGAAAAAAAACTGGAGCAACTCCTCGAAGAATTGATGAAGAAGAAGTGTATCAAGCAAGCAATCCTAGGGGTTGAAAGCGGGGACGGCTCATTAAACTGGGTTGGGGCCAGGGGTGTTGCCAATGCAGAAGGAGAAAAAATGACCCCGGAAACTCCTTTCTGGATTGCAAGTGTAACAAAACTTTTTATTGCTTCAACTATATTAAGGCTCCAGGAGAATGGAAAATTATCACTTGAGGATAAAATTGGAACATATTTGCCGGCAGATCTGATTGAGGGAATTCACAAGACCGATGAAGAAAAAGATCATTCCAAAGAAATTACCATCCAGCAGCTACTCGGTCATTTTTCAGGCTTACCTGACTACATTGAGACAAAAAAGAAGGGGGATAAAAGCCTTTTTGAGGAAATTCTCGAGGAGGGAGATAAAGAATGGGGGATTAATGAGGTATTGCAAAGGGT
>PUKG01000161.1 GCA_003550445.1 Halobacteroidaceae bacterium | reverse complement strand
TTGGTTCTGACTCGCATTTCCATTTCGATTTTAAATTCCGAACCTTCTATTGGCTTTACCGTTATTGAACCATTGCGGCTGAAAAAATCCAGTTCAGCCCAGCCCCTTGGACCAGCAACAAGTTCTCCATCTATCCTTTGATTTAAAACATACCCAACATCATAGCATCCGGTTAAAGAAACTGCCAGCATTAAAGCCAGGGAAATTAAAATTCCAATCTTCATTTTCATTTTCTTCCTCCAATTCTTAAGTTCTAACCAATAAAGATGCTCCCCATGGAAGTGCTGGCTTCAACCTCGACCTTAAAGGGTTTATCCATGTATCCCTGGGTTGCTCCGACAGCCCTTTTGCGAGAATAGGTTTCCTGCCGTTCGCTGTATTCTATTTCTGGGAGTTCAATATTCAGGCTTCCCATGGATGTACTTGCATTCAACCTGTAGCCAAAATCCTGGGCTTTGGGAAGGTGGAGTTTTATCCGACCGTTAGAGGTATCGGCTTTTATTTCAGCATCGCCTTTTATTTCCGGCTCTATGGTAATACTCCCATTGGATGTATCTGCGTTAAAAACCTTTCCTGCTCCCTGAATGTAAATACTCCCATTAGAAGTATCCGCAATGAACTCCTCGCCCTTCAAACCTTTCATTTCAATTCTCCCGTTGGAGGTATCTCCCCGGAAAATTCTCCCGGACATATCCCGGAAAACAACCCTTCCGTTGGAGGTATCGGCTTCAACCTTGTCAGCGTTCAATCCTGAAACTTCTATCCTGCCATTACTGGTATCCAGGTTAAAATTGTAAAGGTGTTTCTTTGGCAGAGAAAGGCGGAGGTTAGACACGATTTCCCGTTCGGTAACCTTAAAGGAGAGACGATTCCCATTCTCCTGGATTTCTATCCCTCGATCTTTTTTTTGCTTTGCTTTTTCTTCATTTTCGGCACGAACTTTGGAAATAATATTCAATTCATATTGATCTCCTGAATTCTCGGTGATTTCAATGTTACCGTTCCGGGTGTCCAGAAAAATTTCAACCTTTTCTCCACTAAACTCTCCTTTTTTCTGGTCAGTAAAACCAAATCCACTACCAACAACCCCTGTGGAAAAGGAATCAAAAAAGCTTTTCAGAAAACTCCCGAGCCCCTCTGTTTCCTTTTCAATTTCGGTTCTACCTTTCTGAAAACCTTCCCGGGCTTCAGTGATCCCCTTTTCCATTCCATTCTTTAAACCCTGAAGACCTTTTTTAAAATCCTTGGACCACTCTTCATCTCCCGGGGTTTCTTCACCTCTCTCATAAAGAGCCTCGAGCAGTTCGTTTGCCTCTTCCAGAGTTATCTTTCCCTCGTCCAGCATTTTCAATATCATGAGTTTTTCGTCCTGTCTGGAGCTCATTTTAAACCCCCTTTAAATCAATTTAACTTCCAGCATAAAATCATCATCCCTGATCCGCAGTAGCACCAGGGAACCACAAAATCTGAGCTCACTAAAAAACCAGTGGGGCAGTTTTAATATTCTCATTAATTCCCCGGGCTTAAGTGTAAAGGGTAAATTTTCATTAATCCGGGCCTGGATTTTTGTATTTGCGGTTAATTTCAATAACCAGAAAAGAATCCAGCAGACCGCTTCAACAAAATCCTGGGCAAGAGAAAGAGGTATGGGTATAGAAATCCTTCGTTTCCCCTTTTTAAAACTTACCAGACAAAAAGAGTTATACTTCCAGGGAAGCCGAACCATTACACCCACCCCTTATTCAATATAAATCTCTACGCTGTCATCTCCATCCTTGATATCTACAATCTTTCCGTCCTGCAACTCACTACTAACCGAACTCAAAAGTTCCTCAATATCAATCCCCTGTTCTTCCAGTTCTTTTTTGGCATCGGCAGGAACAAATTTCAGGGCAACCCTGGCCAGGGAAAGGGGAAGGTTAACATTAACTTTTTCTGTTCCTCCCTCGCTAATCCTAACCTTTAATAACCTCCTGGCTCTTTCTGGAACGGTTTTTGTTTCTCCCCTCTCCAGTGTATTCAGGAGATCGTCGGCTTCTTCCGGGCTCACTTTTCCTTCAGCCAGCATCTCCAGAATTTTCTTTCTCTCTTCACTCACAAAAAACACCTCCTTTTTTAAAGATCCTTAAGCATTTTCACGGCTTCTTTTGAAGTAATTTCACCTTTATTTAACATATCCAAAATGTCACGACGTTTTGCGCCGGTTTCATCCTCCGGAGCAGTTTGAACGTCATAACCCATAGCTTTAATAACATTATCCAGTTTCGAGCGGACGGTAGGATAAGAAATTCCAAGTTCCCTTTCCACTTCCTTAATGTTCCCTCTCGATTTAATAAAAACTTCCACAAAGCGGAGCTGATCTTTACCCAGGCGGCAGAAACGGCATATCTCGAATTTTCCCTCCACTGCAGTCTGGCAGTAGGGACACTCCAGCCTGGTAACATTCATTCCCTCATTACAAACCGGACATTTTCCTACAATCGGATTGGCCATTTTCGTCCCCTCCTTTCACCCTTAATTTTATTAAGGAAAATTTTAATTATCTTAATATTATTATAGGGTCCCAAAGGGACCCTGTCAAGGATTTTTATTAAATTTTTTAATATCAATATTAAAAATTTGTATTTATATTATAATTTTTTTAATTATGGAGGTTTTCCTGTAGCCAATTTCTTATTATCTCTGCAGTTTTTTTATTTATTCCCGGAACCCTGCTTAATTCAAAAATATTTGCCTGCCTGACAGCTGCAAGGGAACCAAAATGGTCCAGGAGGGCTTTTCTTTTTTTTGGTCCAATCCCCGGAATATCCTCCAACAAGCTATGGGTCATGCTCCTTAACCTCAACCTCCTGTGATAACCGAGGGCGAAACGATGAGCCTCATCCCGAACCTGTTGGAGAAGTTGAAGACCGCGGTTTCCCAGGTCCAACCTGATTGTTTTTTTTGACCCCGGAAAAACAATTTCTTCCTCTCTTTTTGCCAGCCCGATTAAGGGGATATCTGCCATTCCAAACATATTAAGAACTCTCTGGGCTCTATTAACCTGCCCTTTACCCCCGTCAATCAGGATCAAATCGGGGATTTCACCTTCCCCTTCCTTTAAACGACCCAGTCGGCGTTCAAGAACTTCACCCATCATGGCAACGTCATTGCTTCCTTCCACAGTTTTTATTTTAAAGCGCCTGTACCTCTCGCCTGCCGGGCGCCCGTGGACAAAAACCACCATTGATCCAACCGCCTCTTTTCCCCCAATATTGGAAATATCAAAACCTTCAATTATCTGAGGGAATTTTTCCAGTCCCAGGACTTTTTGTAATTGATTCAAATCCCGTTCTTCTTTTTTCCTTTTTTCATCTTCCAAAAGGTTTTCTTGCTGAAGCTGATGGTCAGCGTTTTCCCGGGCAAGTTTTAATAACCTGGCCTTTTTACCCCTCTGGGGAACGGTAAGGACTACCCTGTGCCCGGCTTCCCGGGAAAGCCAGGAAGCAACCAGATCCTTCTCCTCGGGAACCTCAGGCAAAATCACCTCCCGGGGAGCTCCCCTTGACCCCAGATAATACTGCTTTAAAAAAGCCGTTAGGATTTCTCCTGCCTCCCTTTCTCCCGTTCCTTCTAAGAAAAAATGTTCCCGCCCTAAAAGGCGACCATGCCTGATTTGGAATACCTGGATGCAGGCCCGATCTTCTCCCAGGGAAAGACCCAGGACATCTTTTTCCTCGTCGCCTTTCCAGACCACTTCTTGTTTTTCTCTTACCTTTTCCATGGCCTGAAGAGCATCCCGGTATTCTGCCGCCTGCTCAAAATCCTGTCGTTTTGCTGCTTCTTTCATTCCCTTTTTTACCTGGCCTAAAAGTTCTTCTTGCTTTCCTTCCAGAAAAAGAATTACTTTTTCTACCCATTCTCGGTACTCCTCGGGATCAACAGCTCCAATGCACGGCCCTAAACATTTTTTAATGTGGTAGTTTAAACAGGCCCGTTCCCAGTTTTCTCCGGGCACAATTTTTCTCTTGCAGGTTCGGAGGGGAAAAAGCCGGAGAAGCCATTTTATTGTTCTGTTTACCGCTTCCACACTTGTATATGGTCCGAAATAGCGGGCTCCATCCCGGCGAAATTCCCTGGTTTTTATTATCCGGGGAAAATCCTCCTGCAGGGTTATTTTTAGGTAGGGATAGGTTTTATCATCCTTAAGCCTGATATTAAAAGGTGGCTGATGCTTTTTAATCAGGTTGCTTTCAAGAATCATTGCTTCTACTTCATTTGTGGTAATGTAAACTTCGAAATCTCCAATTCTCTCCTGAAGCATCCTTGTTTTGGGCGAGATATTCCCCTTTTGAAAATAAGAACGAACCCGGTTGCGTAAAGATTTTGCCTTACCCACATAAAGGACTTCTCCCATTTGATCTTTTAAAATATAAACCCCACTTTGGGCCGGCATTCGCCTGAGCTTTTCCTTTAACACCAAATCCACCTCGACTCTTTAAACTAAATTACCGGCTGGATAAACACGGAAAAAGAACCTCCACAAATCATGCCCTCTTCCGAGGCAATATTTTGATCCAGCTCAAAATCCATCAGGATGGGTTTCCCCGTCTTTTGAACTTCCATTGCTTTTTCCAAAACCTTTCCTTCTCCCATCCCTCCCCCAATGGTCCCGACCAGAGACCCATCGGGCTTTAAAATCAACCTTGCTCCAGTTCCACGGGGAGTTGAACCCCGGGCAGACACAACTGTGGCAAGAGCGCTTCCTTTTTCCAGGTGGGGGATTATTTCTTTCCAGTTTCCTTCCGTCGGTTTTCCTGCCTTTTTTTGGATCAACTCTGCTCCAATGCTTACCGCGATTTCCCCCGGGGTCTCTGCTCCAATGTCCAGCCCTATTGGAGCATGAATCCTTTCAATATCTTTACCTGTAAATCCTTCATCTCTAAGCTTTTGAAAAACCTCATTGGTTTTTCTTTTGCTGCCGATCATTCCCACATAAAAGGCCTGGGTTTGGAGGGCTTCACGAGCACAACTTAGATCATGCTTATGTCCCCGAGTAACAATTACCAGGAAGTGCTCCCGGCCAAATTTTTCCCTCTTGAAAAAGTCTAAATAGTCCCCGGCAAAAATTTTTTCCGCCCGGGGAAACCTCTTTTCAGAAGCAAAATCTGGCCTGTCATCCACCACCCAGATCTTCATACCAATTATTTCCCCTATTTCCGAAAGAGGCTTTGCAATGTGCCCTCCCCCCAGAATCACCAAAACAGGGGAAGGTTGAATTATTTCTCCATATACTTTTCCCTGGTCAGTTAATAAAATTCCCGGGCCATCCAAATTTCTTAATTTTTCCCTGGTGTTTTCCGAAACAAAATTTCTTCCCCCAATTATTTCCCCACTGATATCATACAGGGCCATTGAACCCGGGGTTTTTTCAAGATCAAGGAAAAATAACCCTTCCTCTCCCCGTTCCAACATTTCCTTTATTGAAGAAAATATGGTATCCAAAATATTACCCTCCCTTCGACAATATTGACTTTCCCTTCCCCCTGTGCAATAATTACTTTGAATTTAAATTTCCTACAGGAGGATCCAATGGCCAATAACTTTTTTCTTACCGGCCCACCCCGACAGGGAAAATCTTCTCTAATTCTTGACTTCCTTCCTTTTATAAAAGGCCCTATTGGTGGCTTTGTGGTTCAAAGAATGGTTCTTTCCGGTGAAACTGTAGCATTTCGCCTGGCAAATTTGCTTGAAGAACCCTATAAGCTGACACAACCCTACCTTGGCCGGGTAAGGGACCTGGTTATTTACCGGGAAAAAAATTCCCCCCGTTGGACTCCTGTTTTGAGTACTTTTAACCAAAAAGGAGTCCGTGCTCTCCAGCAATCAGGGCACTGCCCTTTGATAATAATGGATGAACTGGGGGTTTTTGAAGAGGAGGCATCCTTTTTTAGAGAAATTGTTCTGGAAAAACTTCATTCCCCCCAGCCTGTTCTGGGTGTGATCAAGGATAAAAAAGGCCCATTTCTGGATAGGGTAAGATCAACACCCGGCCTTGAAATCAATAGAATTGAAAACCAAAGAACACGAAACCATCTGGAAAATTTTCTCCGGAAAAGGGGGCTTTACAAAGAATGAACTGGACCAGGGAAAGATTGTACTGGTATTTAAAAGCCGGGGAGCGGTCAGAATATCCCCGGGTTTTTACCGAAAAAATAAAACCATTCCTGAAAAAAGAAGATAGGGTTCTGGATATTGGGTCAGGCCCCGGGCTTTTTGCCCGTGAGCTGGTTTCTTATGTGAAAATATTTTATAATCTTGAACCCGAAGAGCTACCCAGAAATTACCTGGAGAAAATGGCAAAGGATAACGGTAAAATAAAAACTATTCCGGGTTCCTGGCCCCAGGAAATCCCCGAAATTATTTTTGACGTAACCATTTCCTCCTTTTCCGGTTCCGGGGTAATGGTTAACCAGGGTAGCCTGGAAAAAATTATTGAAAAAACAAAACGCCATATTTTTCTAGTAGCTCCTGCTGGTCCCAAGGATTTCGGAGCAGGCCTGGAAAAGGCTACTTCCCCCCTCCCTTACGAGAATACAGAAGCAGCCTTAAATAATTTGGGTTTGAACTATCAGGTAGAACTAATTTTATTCGATTTCGGACAACCCGTAAAAGACATGGAAGAAGCCACGGCTTTTTTGGCCCAGCAATTGAAAATTTCCCCACAGATGGCCCGAAATCATGCCGGCAGAATTGCCCTCCGGGATGGGGACGGCTTGTACCTCCCCAATTCACGCAAAAGTGCATTGATTAGAATAGACCTTCCTTAAAGCCCCGCTGGGGCTTTTTAATTTTTCGGACCAAAATCCCTTGCAACCATTGCCGCACCTAAAGCCCCGCCAATATCTCCAAGCTTTGCCTGAAGGATCTGGAGCCTTTCACTATAACCCGGCATCAGGTAATCTTCCAGGGCTGCCTGGATGCGGGGAAGGAGTATTTCAGCCGCACTCATCACTCCCCCTCCCAGGACAAAGGCTTGAGGATCAAGAAGGTGAGTAAGGTTGGCCATACCAAGGCCAAGATAACGGGCCTGTCTGTCCAGGATTTCAATTGAAGGCTGATCTCCGGCTTTTGCCCAGTTTGTTATTGTAGAGCCAGTTATTCCTTCAGGACTGGGCCCTTCTGGCCACTGTCCCTGTTCAAGAGCTTCCCTGCCCATTCGGGCCAAGGCCCTTCCTGAAGCCATGGCTTCAAGACATCCCTGGTTACCGCAGCCACAGGTTGCCCCTGAAGGATCAATAATCATGTGTCCGATTTCTCCTCCTGCTCCGTAGGCTCCCCGGTATAATTTCCCGTTTAGAATTAGGCCTCCACCAATCCCTGTACTTATGGTCATATAGATAAAATGGTCAAAATCCTTCCCAGCTCCCAGGGTTTTCTCCCCCCAGGCTGCAACCAGGGCATCATTTTCTAAAAATATTGGTAAATCAAAGTGTTCGGCAAAAAGATCAACTATGGCCACATTCTTCCAACCCAGGTTTGGAGCAAGGGTAACCACTCCGCGAGAAAAATCAATTGGCCCGGGAACCCCAAGACCTACCGCTGTTACCTTCTCTCCCCCGATAATCTTTTTCATGGTTTCTGCGATCCGTTCCACAACTTTTCGCGGCCCTTCTTCTGCCCGGGTTTCAATTCTTTCTCTTTTTAAGGTAAGCCCTTCTGCGGTAACAAGAGCAAGCATAACCTTTGTTCCCCCGATATCAACCCCAAAATATTTCTCGGACATAACTGATAAAACCTCCCTTCATCAGCTTAACTAAAGAACCAAAAATACCAGAGAATTTTTCAAAACCCCCTACCCTACTTGTGAAATTCAAACCCGGGAATACGGAATTTCCTTTCAACCCACCCAAAAAACTCTGAAAAAACCAAAACAATCGAAAGGTAAATTAGTGCAGCAAAAAGGTAGGTCTGGAAATATTCATAATTTCGGCTGGCCACAAAACGAGCCTGGGCCATTAACTCCGGAGTCCCGATTATATAAGCCAGGGAAGTGTATTTTAAAAGATATATGAATTCATTGGTCCAGGGAGGAATTACCCGCCGTAAAGCCTGGGGCATTATTATTGAAATTACTCCCTGCCAGGGTGTCATTCCCATGGAAAGGGCGGCCTGCATCTGGCCGCTGGGAATTGATTGAATTGCACCCCGGAGGTATTCAGCCTGGTAAGCGCCGCTGTTTATTGAAAAAGCAATCACAGCAGCTTCCAGCGGAGAAAGGCGAATCCCGTAAGGGGGAAGACCAAAATATATAATAAAAATCTGGACTAATAAGGGGGTTCCTCTGATTATCTCAATAAAAGCAGTGCAAAACCAGCGAAGTGGTTTCCATCCGTAAACCTTACCCAGGGCAAGGAACAATCCCAGGGCCAGCCCAAAAACAATTGATAAAAGGGTTAGCTGCATTGTAACCTGCAAACCATCAAGCATAGGCGACCAGGATTGTTGAATTACCTGCCAGAAAGTCACTTTTCTCCCTCCTCCCCGAAAAGCCCACTTAATCGAGAGAGAAATTGCCCGGTCCTTTCAACTTTTGGACTGCTGAAAAGCTGGGCAGGGGGTCCCTGTTCAACAATAACCCCGCCCTCCATGAAAATAACTTCATCGGCAACTGAGCGGGCAAAACCCATTTCATGGCTAACTACCAGCATTGTCATCCCTTGATTGGCCAGTTTTTTCATTACCCCTAGAACCTCACCAATTAATTCCGGGTCAAGGGCAGAGGTTGGCTCATCAAATAAAATCAACTGGGGATCCATTGCCAGGGCCCTGGCAATAGCAACCCGTTGTTTCTGCCCACCTGAAAGCTGAGCAGGGTAGGATGATGCCTTTTCCTCCAGTCCTACCTGTTTCAATTCCTCCAGGGCTTTTTTTCTGGCTTTTTTTCGATCCATTCCCTTGACCTTGGTTAAGCCAATACTTACATTTCCCAGGGCTGTAAGGTGATTAAAAAGACTAAAGTCCTGGAAAACAAACCCAATTTTTTGCCTGAGTAAATTTACTCTTTTACTCCCGGTAATTTCGTCCTCCAAAAGCCAAATTTTCCCGGCATCCGGAGGGGTAAGCATATTAATACAGGTTAAAAGAGTGCTTTTCCCCGTCCCACTTGGCCCTATCAAAATTTTGGTTTCCCCTCGCCGGATCCCCATTGAAACTCCTCTAAGGACGTGGTTTTCACCAAAACTTTTGTGCACATCTTCTATCCTTAGAACAATCTCTTTTTCTTTATTCATCGAACACGCTCCTCTACGCCAATACCGGGGATTCTAAGTCTCTTCTCCAAACGTCCCAGGGTATTGTTGCTAAGCAATGTGAGAATTAAATAAATTGCCGCAATAGTCAGGTAGATAACCAGGGGCTCCCTGGTTGCCACGATAATATACCGGCCCTGGCGAACAAGCTCCACAACTCCAAGAGCAAAAGCCATTGAAGTATCCTTAAGAACAATGGTCAATTCATTGGTCCAGGGAGGAATTGCCAGCCTCAAAGCCTGGGGCATAACTATATGGCGAAAAGCCCTGATTCGATTCATCCCAATTGAAAGGGCAGCCCGGAACTGGTTTTCCGAAATAGAAAGAATTGCTCCCCGGAATATCTGGGATTGGTAAGCTGAACTCCGCAGGCCAACCCCAATTACAGCTGCTGTAAAGGGGGGCAATCGGATCCCAAATGTGGGCAGACCATAAAACAATAAAAACAGGGTAACTAATAGGGGTATGCTCCTCAGCACCCTCTCGTAGGCCGAGGCCAGAAAACGAAAGGGTTGGGGTGCAAAGATCTGGAGAAAAGAAATCGGAATTGCAACCGCCAGACCCAGCCCCAACCCCAACACCGTAAGGTGAATTGTTACCTTGGTCCCCGTCCAGAGAGCCGGGAGCGAATCCCAGACTAACTGGAGCTTATCGATGGTTTATCCCTTCCTCTCTGTTTAGTTTAGCAGGGAAATAATTTACTGGAAATATCTATCGATCAATTCTCCCATTTTGCCGGAATCAATAACTCTTTGCAGACCTTCGTTAAGTTTTTCCAAAAGTTCATCGTTTCCACGATCTACTGCTATTCCATACTCTTCATGGGTAATTATCTCGCCAACTAAAACCAAAGGACGGTCCTCAACAAATCTTTCCGCAACCGGCCGGTCAAGAACCAGAGCATCAACATTTTCATTTACCAGATCTTCAATAGCAAGATCAAAGGTTTCATATCGAACTACCTGGCCGGTAAGGATCCCTTCATCATAAAGCCTTTCCGTAACCCAGAGATCTCCAGTTGTTCCCGTTTGTGCTCCAATCCTTTTGTCGCCAAAAAGGACGGTTAAATCGTAGTCCAAACCTTCTTTTACTATTACACTCTGGTTTGCAACATAGTAAGGATCAGAAAAGCTAACTGCCTGACGCCTTTCTTCGGTAATTGTCATTGCAGCTATTACGATATCAATGGTTCCCGTCCGGAGGCCGGGAATCAAAGAATCAAAACTGATATCTCTAAATTCAATCTCAAAATCCATTTCTTCTGCAATAGCACGCATCAGGTCCATATCAAATCCTACAAATTCCCCATCCTCAATATACTCAAAAGGTGGAAAATCCGCGCTGGTCCCAACGACATAGGTTTGTGCAAAGGCCTGCCCTCCAAGGCCCAGCACCAGTGCCAAAACCAAAACCAGGAAACCTAACTTTCTCAAGAAAACCCCTCCTTATTTTTATTATTCTAACTAGTTACATTGTTATATTTGGACAATTTTCTTTTTATTCCTGCCTTATACCCACCAATTTCCAAAAAATTGGCTTTTCCTCAAGGTTAATAGCCCAAACCTTTTCCATCCCATTTTTTCTAAAAAGAAGGGCTCCAATTCTTTGCGCCTCGTTCTCCTGCCACCGACCTTTAATCCCATTTAAAACTACCCATATTTTCTCCCCTTTTAACCGGGGCAAATAAGAGTTTTTGTGCAATAAAAGCTCTACAATTTGTTCCCCCTCAATTAAATCTCCTTCTTTCCAGCCTAAATACTCCCTGGCAAGCTCCGGCCGGTGGAAAACATCGTCAGAAAATTTTTTCCCTAAAGCCCAGGCTCCAACCACAAGAATAACCAACCCCGAAGGTTTGGGAAGGACCGGTTCGTAATCACCCGGAAACTTAAAAGGCAACCCCCTCGAGCCATCGGCCTCCACAATAACTCGATTAGCTCCAGAGATAAAAAGATCCTCAACTGTCTCGGGTTCAATTCCTATTACTTTTTCTTGCTCCTGATCTTTTCCCACCTGGATTAAAAATTGGTTTTTCATTAATTCTTTTACCTTCTCTGCCCTTTTTTCTCTGTTTTCTTCAAGAATCAGGGGAATTTTTTCTTTTGAAAAGGGGAATACCCTGGTAGTAGTTGTTAAGACCACCCTTTCTCCTTTTTTGGAGAAGAATTGGCCTAAATAAAAGGATATTGAGGTTTTTCCCCCTGAACCTATTAAAGAAATTACTTTTTCTTTTTCCAGGTTATACATTTTTTTGCCTTTCAAGGAAAAGAATCGCCTCCAATACTCCCCCCGCAATAGTTCTGGCTTTGTCAGAGATAGTAAAGCAATATTCTCTAACTCCCCTGGGGTCAATATCCCCCAGTTTAACATCTTTTTCAACCATTAACCCGGAATAAAGTAGTCCTCTGACAACACCCGGGATTGCCGAAATCACCAGGTCCTGTTTATCAATTACTCCAATTTCATCGCCTGCTTCAACCTGGTCCCCAATTTGAGCAAAGGCAGTGAACTCACCCTTTGATGGTGCTCTCAACACTCTTTCCCAGGTATAGCCCAGAATTTCTCCTGGCTGCCCCGTATTAGGGGCAGCTGCTCCCTGATAATATATTCTTCCCAGGTGGTGGCCACGCTGGGTTTCAATTACTGCATGGACATCCTCGGGAGCCCTGAAGCCCGGACCGAGACCGATTACAACCGGTGCTTCTCCCCAATATGTATCGGTTTTCTCTTTAGCCAATGTGGCATCAACTACGGCCCTTGGCTTTAAATCCATTAGGAGTTCCCGGGAAATGGATATGGGAAGGACAGGGATAAACCCCTGATCTAATATGGTCGGGCAATGTTTGGGGTCTTCAACCCGGCTACCCGTTACCCCTTCTACAGTTTGTTCCCCGGTGAAAATTGCCTGGGCAAAAGAAACTTCTCTCCTGACGGCCATGGGTTGGGGAAGTTCGCTCATCACCACATCCAAACCTGCCCGGAAAAGCTTATGAGCTACTCCCGAGGCCATCTCTCCCGCTCCCTTAATTAAAACAGGTCCTTTTTTCATTCTTTTTCTTCCCTCCTGTAATAAAAATAATCCTCGGGATAGTCCAGGTCAATTGTTATTCCGGGATCGTTTACTTCCTGCCAAAAAACTATATCACCATATCGTCGGAGCAGGGGCCGCAATCCTTCAGGACTATCAGGCATTTTCCGAATTTCTTCCAGAAAACTCACCGAAATTAAAACCGGGTGCCCCCGTTGATTTTTGTAAACAGGGACAATTATTTTCCCTTTTCCCCGGCGGAATAACTCCAACAAGCAGGTATAAGTTCCGGGAGAAATCATGGGCTGGTCGGCAAGAGCGATAAAAAAACATTCAATTTTTTCCGGCAAAGAGGCCAGACCGGCTTTAATGGAAGAAAGCATCCCCCTTGAATAATCCGGGTTTTTTACTATCTCAAGACGAGGATCGGAATATTTTTTCAGATTTTCCTGCACCCTTATGGATTCCGCCCCAACAACTACTCGGACCGGACCTTCTATTTCTGTGCAGGCAAGGATATTTTCCAGGCTGGCCTGGATTATGGTTTTTCCTTCTTTCCAGGGAAGGGTCTGTTTATTTTTTTCCATTCGGCTTCCGCAACCCGCAGCAAGAAGAACAACAGCAACCATAAATTTGCCCCCAGTCCTTGAGGAAATTTTGAAAAAAAAGGAGGGGTCGCCCCCTCCTTTTTGTTTATTCAATGAATATGAAGTATAGAATAAAGAGAGCACCCAGGGTGTAAATAAGGGGATGCACCTCTTTGCTTCGGCCGGTAAAGACCTTGATTATTGGATAGAAAATAAAGCCGAGAGCAATTCCGTGGGATATTGAGTAGGCAAGAGGCATAGTAATCATACAGATAAAAGCAGGGAGAACTTCGGTATAGTCATCCCAGTCAATCTTAAGGATGTTGCTCATCATCATGGTTCCCACTATAACCAGAGCAGGAGCGGTTGCGGCTCCAGGAACAATACCCACTAAGGGCATGAAGAACATTGAGAGCAGGAAGAGGAAGGCCGTTACAAGTCCGGTTAACCCAGTCCTACCGCCTTCTGCGACACCCGAAGCGGATTCAATATAGGTTGTGACTGTTGATGTCCCAAATATTGCACCACCAGTGGTTCCGATAGCATCGGCAAGAAGGGCCCGGTTGGCTTTAGGGAGGTTGCCTTCTTCATCCAGATAACCTGCCTGGGTACTTACACCAACAAGGGTTCCTGCAGTATCGAAAAGGTCAACAAAAAGGAAAGCGATAATAACACCAATTAATCCGATATCAATTGCTCCCCTTACATCAAGTTGCCCGAACACCTGCCCCCAATCACTTAAACTGGGCATGGCAAAAATTCCCTCAAATGCCGGGGTTACTCCTATTCCAGGCAATGCTCCAAATACAGTTGCTGCCAGAATACCCCAGAGCAGAGATCCTTTTACTTTCAGTGCATAAAGAATACCAATTACTATTGTTCCAAATAGGGCAACAAGAGGCGGTCCCGAAGCCAGGTCCCCAATGGTAACCATTGTAGCTTCGTACCCAACAATAATTTCGGCATTTTGCAATCCGATGAAAGCAATAAAGAGTCCAATCCCGGCGCTGATTGCAGCCTTAAGGCTCATTGGGATGCTGTTAACAATCATCTGGCGGACAGGTGTAATACTGAGAATAATAAACAAAATACCTTCAAGGAAAATAATACCCAGAGCAACCTGCCAGGGTACCCCCATTCCAATTACAACTGTATAAGCAAAAAACGCGTTTAAGCCCATTCCCGAAGCAAGGGCAAAAGGATAGTTGGTTAAGAATGCCATGGCAACTGTTCCCAGGATAATCCCGGCGATGGTTGCCATAAAGACTCCTTCCCAGGGCATTCCGGCATCAGCTAAAATACTGGGGTTAACAAAAATAATATAGGCCATTGTCATAAAGGTAGTGATACCGGCAATAATTTCCGTCTTAAGATTGGTTTTATTGGCCTTTAACTGAAACTGGCGTTCAATAAAATCCATTAATTAAGTACCTCCTTTGCGATTAGAATGCAGGATAAGTTAATCTTCTATGTCTTTTTTCCGGTTTTACCACCTCCTTCAATCTACTACCAGTGATACTGGTTGAAAGTTAAGGCTGTCAAAAAGGCCCTTATCAGTCAACTTTAATTCCGGAATAACTGGAAGGGCCAGAAAACTTAAAGCCATTGTGGGGTTTCCCACATCGATCCCAAGCCCCTTCGCTTTCTCATTCAGGAAATCCATTTTCTCAGCTACTTCTTCAATGGGTTCTTCGCTCATCAAACCTGCAAGGGGAAGAGAAACTGCTGCCTGGACCTGGTTATCTGCAAAAACAACTACACCACCGTTCATTTTTTCAATTTCCCGTACCGCCCCCAGCATTGAACTGTCGTCCACTCCAGCAACAATAATGTGGTGAGAATCGTGGGCTATGGAAGCTGCAAGGGCTCCCTTTTTCAGGCCAAGTCCCGCTAACAACCCCAGCCCAATATTACCAGAAGCATGGTGTCTTTCTACAACCGCAAGTTTAACGAGATCCTCCTCTATTATATTCGCAATTTGTCCCTCTTTCACCTCTAGCTCTTTAATCAAATGGCGGGTGATTATCTGTCCCGGAACCATTTCAATAACCCGAAACCTTTTTCCCGAAGGGAGTTTTAAGGCTTTTTCACTTATGGGTCCAATTTTTATGGAGTTCTTAATATTTTCTTTTTCCGAAGACTTATGAACCTGGAAAAGTGCTTTACCTTCTTTTCCTACAAGCCTTCCATCCTTATAAACTTCCCTTGCTTTAAATTTTTCCAGGTCTTCCAAAACTAAAAGATCGGCCCGATATCCAGGAGCAATTGCTCCAAGCCTCTTTGCTCCAAAGGCATTTGCAGGGTTTAAGGTTGCAAGCCTTAAAGCCAGAAGGGGATCCAAACCTGCCTTAACCGCCTTTTGCAGCAGATAATTAATATGACCCTCCCGGATTAAATCTTCGGGATGTCGATCGTCAGTTGCCAGAATAAATCTATCCCTGTTATTTAAATCAATAGCCTTAATTGTTTCCTCCAGGTTGTGGGCTCCCGAGGCTTCCCTGACCATAACATACATTCCAGCAGAAACCTTTTCCCGGGCTTCCTCTGCACTTGTAACCTCATGGTCAGCCCTGATATCAGCTAAAAGGTAAGCATTCAACTCCATCCCCTTAACCCCGGGGGCATGACCATCTTTAAAACGTTCAGAAAATGCTTCTAACTTGGCCCAGATTTTTTCGTCCCCGCCTATTACCCCCGGATAATTCATGACCTCTCCCAGACCATAAACGTTTTCCTCTCCCATAAACTCCTGCAGGTCCTCTGCTTCAAGAACAGCACCCGGGGTTTCAAATGGGGAGGCGGGAACACAGGAAGGAAGCATTAAGTTAAAATTCCAGGGGTATTTTCCCCCTTCCGTTAACATATACCTTATTCCATCTTTCCCGGAAACATTCGCTATCTCGTGAGGGTCAGCATAAATGGAGGTGGTTCCAAGGGGTATTACTTTGGAAGCAAACTCTCCTACACTAACCAGGGAACTTTCTACGTGGAGATGCCCGTCAAAAAAACCGGGGACAAGGATACCACCTTCCAGGTCAATTTCTTTCTCTCCCCGGTAATCGCCTATTCCCAGGATAACCCCGTCGGAAACAGCAACCCTTCCTTCAACAAGTTTCCCGTTAAAAATATCAGCGATCTTCCCGTTTTTAAAAACCAGGTCGGCTTTTTTTTCTCCCCGAGCCTGGGCCAGTAACTTTTTTTTCATAAGCCCTTTTTCCCTCCCCTTTGCCCAAATTCTTTCCTTTCTTTAAGAATTTTTCTCTTCAACCTTTTGCATTTCCAGACAATAAACCGGGCAAATCGTTGTACAAAAACCGCATCCTACGCATTCTTCTTCATCAATCTGGGGAATTCTATCCTCTCCTATGGTTATTGCCTGATGGCCACCATCATTACAGGCTACAAAGCACCTTCCACACTTGATACAGCGGTCTTCATCTACCCTTGAAACTACCCTGTTTTCCCGGGATAAGGAACCGTGATCCACCAGTTTGGGTAGGGATTTTCCAACGATCTGTTCCACGGAGGAAAAGTTCATTTCCTCCATGTAATTGGCCAGGCCTTCTTTAAGGTCATCTACCAGGTCAAAGCCGTACTGCATGGCAGCGGTGCAAACCTGGAGGTTCCGGGCACCCAGAAGCAGGAATTCAACTGCATCCCTCCAGGTGGTTATTCCTCCAGAAGCAGTAATGGGTATATCGACACTCCGGGCAATTTCCGCCACACAACGAAGGGCAACGGGTTTAATTGCCCTGCCCGAAACTCCTCCAATAGTTGATTTATCATTAACTTTGGGGTAGGGAACAAAATCATAAATATCTACTCCCAGAATACCTTTAACGGTATTTATTGCACAGACTCCATCTGCGCCGCTCTTTTTTACCGCCTCAGCTGCAACTGTGATATCCGCAATCTGGGGAGTTAATTTAATAACGATAGGAACCCTTTTTGCAGCTTCCTTAACCCACCGTGCAGTCCTTTCAACCAGTTCTGGGTTTTGCCCGATGGTACTTCCCATTCCTTTTTCGGGCATACCATGGGGACAGGAAAAGCTGCACTCGATTAAGTCAACCCCTGCCTCTTCTAATCTCCCAACCAGTTCCTGCCAGTGTTCTTTGGCCTGTCCCATTATGCTGGCAGCAACTACCCGGTCGGGAAATTCTTTCTTCAAAACTCGAACTCTTTTTTCCACAACATCAATATGATGGTGAGATATCAAGTCTATATTTTCCAGGGCCGCCAGCCTTTTATTATCATAATCCATCCCCACCATCATTGGGTAAACAAGACTGACATCCTCTGTTTCTACTGAAGTGGTCTTTAAAACTGCTCCGCCCCAACCTGCTTCAAAAGCCCTGGCAACCATATCTTCTTTGTCCGTTGTGGGAGCAGCAGCAAGGACAAAGGGATTAGGATATTTAATTCCGCAAAACTCAAGAGATAAATCGGTCATGGTTTACACCCCTCCCCCGTTATCGCTCTGAAAAAAGGCCATTATTTTTTCTGCGGCTTCTTTCCCTTCCGCTACTGCCCGTACCACCGTTGCCTCTCCCCCTGCTGCATCTCCCGCAAAAAATACTTTTTTCTGTCCCTTTAATTCTTCAACCAGTGGGTTTTCCAGCTGCCCCAGGGCGGAAATAATCATCCCGGCAGGAAACACGAATTCATGGCCTTCCAGGGGAACAGGGCGAGGTCTTTTCCCTTCTTCCTGGGGAATTAGGCGAGTTGGAACCAGTTTAATGGCCTCTACTTTTTTGGTTCCCAATATTTCCACGGGAGCTGTTTGAAGTAAAAATTCCACACCCTGCTCAATGGCCTTACGGATTTCTGCTTTCCAGGCAGGCATTTCCTTCCAGGACCTGCGATAGACAATAATACTCCTTTCCGCTCCTGCTTCTTTGGCAGCCATTGCCGCATCAATTGCAGTATTACCTCCCCCAATAACAAGAACAACCCTTCCTTCAGGTGAGGGTATTTTATCATCCCCCGTATTATAAGCTTTGAGGAATTTTACTGCATCAAAAGCCCCTTCTAATTCAGAACCCTTAATCCTTAAAGCAGCACCATCTCCCAAACCACAACAAACAAGAACAGCATCGTAATTCTTCAATAGATCCTCTACTGAAATATCTACCCCGACCCGGGTATTGAACCTTAAATTGTTCAGGTGTTTTTCCACTTCCTTTATTTCCATTTCCAATGTTTCCCGAGGAAGGCGCCATGCAGGTATTCCCCAGAAAGGAGTTCCCCCCGGCCCATCCTGGGCTTCAAACAGATCCACTTTATGGCCTATCCTTGCCAACTGATAGGCTCCGCTCATCCCGGCAGGGCCAGCACCTATTACTGCAATTTTTTTGGGCTGGGTGGTTTTGGTTTCTTCAGGATATTCAATTTCCCCACCCTCCTCGACAGCATAAGCCTGGAGTTGGCCAATGGAAATTGCCCGGCTTACCTGCACCCTGTTGCAATTTTCCTGGCAGAGATCTTCAACAGGGCATACCAGAGCACAGGTAGCAGAAAAAATGTTTTTGTCATAAAGAACCCTTTTGGCTCCCTTAATATCCCCTGTCCTTATTTTATTAATAAACC
>PUKG01000129.1 GCA_003550445.1 Halobacteroidaceae bacterium | reverse complement strand
TTGTTTTTGCTGGGGGAGATGGAACTGCCCGGGATATTTTTAAAGCAATTGATGGATCAGTTCCGGTAATAGGAATCCCTGCAGGAGTAAAAATCCACTCTGGGGTTTTTGCAAATACTCCGGCAGATGCCGGGCAACTTCTTTTAAATTATTGCCAGGGCGAAATAGAAGAGTTGTTAGAAGCAGAAGTGATGGATATTGACGAGGAAGCCTTCCGGGAGGGGCGGGTTTCTGCTAAATTGTTTGGTTATTTGAAAGTTCCTGCTGATAACAGATTTATGCAGGGGTTAAAAACCGGGGTCCAGGAAGAAGGACAGGAAGCTATTCTTGATGGGATAGCTGATAGAGTTATTGAAGAAATGGAGAAGGATACTTTTTATTTTATCGGGCCTGGAACAACGACACGGCGAGTAATGGAAAAACTTGATTTAGACTATACCCTTTTAGGAGTGGATGTTGTCCAAAATGGGAAACTTCTTGATCTTGATGTAGGAGAGAGGGAACTTCTCTCCTACCAGGAAAAGGGGAGATGTAGAATTGTTGTAACCCCAATTGGAGGACAGGGTTTTGTTTTCGGGAGGGGAAATCAACAATTTAGTCCGGAGGTTTTGGAAAATATGTCGAAAAAGGACATAATTATTATTGCTTCCAAAAGTAAGGTTGAAGCCCTCCCGGGAAGAAAATTAAAAATTGATACAGGTGATCAGGATATAGACCAAAAATTAAGCGGTTTTTATCAGGTTCGGATAGGATACCAGGAGGAAAAGGTTTATCCCGTTCGTTCAACAGATTAGGTTTTTCCAAAAAGATTAGATAGACCAGGAGAAATTGGTTTTTAGAAAGATTTTCTTCTTCCATTTTTCCTTCTCTTAAAACTATCCTTATCTTTAAAGAACCGGGGTTGTGTAAGCCCCGGTTTTTAAAAGATTAAAGTTGTATTGTGTTCCTGTCACCTGTATAATAGAGGAAAGGGAGGTGTAAAGGATGCTGGAAATGAAAGTAAAAACCGTAGCATTAATTAAAGACGGAAGTTTTTCTGTGCTTTTAACGGATAAGGAGGAAAAAAACTTTCTTCCAATAATGGTTGGGCCATTTGAAGCACAGGCTATTGCTTTACCCCTTCAGGGAAAAGCTGTTCCGCGTCCTATGACCCATGATCTCCTGCGTTCAATTTGTGAGGAATTATCTGCCCAGGTAGAAAAGGTTGTAATTTGTGATATAACAGATGGAACCTTTTATGCAGAATTATTTTTGAAGCAAGGTGAAAAAGAGTTAATAATTGATTCCAGACCAAGTGATGCTATTGCTCTCGCTTTAAGGTGTGAAGCGCCAATCTATATGGGGCCTCATTTAATTGAATTCACTTATGATTCTGAGGATATTATTTTCAGTGAACGACCGGACGAGATTTAATTAAGATTATAAATTGTCAAAAAGTAAAAGGTGATTCCTTTGAATAAAGTTTATAAAATTACTTTAACGGTACTGGTAATTGCCCTTTGCCTATTAATTTTCCGGCAATTTCAGTTTGTAATCCTGGAAAAATTTGTGGGACTTATAGGCACCTACAATGTCCAAAATATGGACCTTGAGGTTACCTATGACCCAGAAACCACCCGGGCCTTTTTCGAAGTAGAAATGGATGTTAATCCATCTTCTCCGAAACCCCGGTCTTTTCTGGTTTTCGCAATCTCCCCATACATGGAAATTGGAAATCTGGAAATAAACGGAGAAGAAATAAATTCCAGGAGTTTATGGGCATTTCAAATTATGAGGATTCCCCGGGAACTCAGGGATAAACCATTTACCCTGACTTTAAATTATGAAGGTGGCCATGAGGAAATTTTTTCCCGGAGTCCTGGCTACAGCCGTGAGAGTGGAGCCTATTTTGATATTCTATCTTTTTGGCAACCTATAGTAATTGGGCCTTATCTGGAAAATTTCCGAGAGGTAGATCAAATTGCCCGCCTTAATTCGCCTAAACCCATGGTTGGAGTTACCGGAGGAAATCTGGTTGAAATTAAAGAGGTGGATGGTTATAATCAAACCCTTTGGAGGAGCGGAATTCTTTCCTCCATTGTTTTTCAACCATTTGAACTTTTTTCTTTTCCTGGCTCCACCCGTATGATGTCATTCTTTTTACCCCCTGATAAAGCTTATCTGGGAGAAGATCTTGCCTATTTATCAGATACAATATTTACTGATTTTACAAACAAACTTGGGCCTGCGGGACCGGAAAATCTAACCCTGGCAATTGTTGATAGCAAACAAAGAGGTGCATTTTATCCCGATGGTCTGGTTTTAATTAACCGGGCTTCCTTTGAAAATTTCGCAAAAGATTCTGAAAACCAGGATTTTCATACACTGCTGGCCCATGAACTGGGTCACTACTGGTTCCATTTCGAGACAATTTCCCTATCCAACCTTTGGGGAGGGCAGTGGTATCTGGAAGGTTTTACAGAATACCTGGCAATCTGGAATACAGGGCAGAGATTTGGGGATCTGGCCTATGAGAACAGAATAAGGAATGCAGCCGGACGGTTACAAAGAGCTCCCTCTCCCAAGCCTCTTATCCAGTATTCCTATTTAGAATATTCTCCGGTGCCTTATTACAAAAGTGTTTTAATGCTTGATGGAATTAAGAGAACCTATGGTGAAGAAAGGCTTTTTGAGTTTATTCGAGATGTCAGGAATAGCCCTGAAGTAGATCTTGTTAAGGCAATGGAATTATCAGCTCAAAAAAATTTCCAGGAGAATTATTCCTACTTTTTCCGCCATTGGCTCCAGGGTTCTTCCCCGGTGGATTTATTTATTGAACAAATTATTGAAGGGTCCCCTGACCAGTTGTACCTGGTGGTAACGAGTAATCAAGAATTGGATTATTTACTTGATATTGTTATTGAATATCCCTGGGGATCAAGGGTTATTAACCCCCGTATTGCTCGGGGTACAAATGAAATTGTCCTTCCTGTTGAAGAAAACTATTTATCAATAGAACTGGATCCTTTTCGTAGATTATATAGGCTTGAGGATACTCCAACTTTAAGGCTGGAAAGGTGATCTGATGAAAAAACCCAAAAGAGTAGGACTTCTGGGAGCAGGAAACCGAGGGAAAAGGGTTTACAGTGATTATATATTAAAAAACCAGGAAAACCTTCAGCTGGTCGGCATTGCTGAACCAAATGATGAACGTCGCCAAAGTGTGGCCAAAAAACATGGCCTCAATTCTGGCGATGTTTTTTCTTCATGGGAAGAATTTTTTGATTCCGATTTGGATTTAGATGGAATTATCATTGCTACAATGGATCAAGATCACATTGCTCCGGCATTATTTGCCCTGGAAAAGGGGTTGCCTATATTGCTGGAAAAACCCATGGCCACCTCAATTGGGGATTTGGAAAAATTGTCCGAGGCAAATGAAAAATTTCGAGGGAATATTCTGGTTGCCCACGTTCTAAGGTATACGTTGTTTTTTCAAAAAATAAAAGAACTGCTGGATGAAAAAGAAATTGGGGATCCAGTCTTTATTCAGCATACGGAAAAAATAGGTTACTATCACTTTGCCCATAGTTTTGTTCGAGGAAACTGGAGAAAGGAAGACACCAGCTGCCCCATTATCCTGGCAAAATGTTGCCATGATTTTGATTTGTTGAACTGGTGGTTGCCCGAGAAATGTATCAGGTTAACCTCTCGAGGGAACCTATCATTTTTTCATCAGGGAGAAAAACCCCCCGAGGCTAAAGACAGGTGTTTTGATTGTCCTCTAGAGGAAGGATGCATCTATTCAGCACGGAAAATATATCCCTTGAATAGTAAGGACTGGCCGGCCTCCTCAATTACTGACAATCCAACTCCCCAGGCAATAGAAAGGGCTTTAAAAGAAGGACCCTATGGGAGATGCGTTTTTTCTTGTGATAATGATGTTCCCGATTCCCAGATAGTGGAAATGGAGTTTGAAAATAATCTGCTGGTTCAACTTGCTCTAACGGGCTTTTCTTCCGAAATAACAAGAACAACCAATATTTTTGGAACCCGCGGAGAAATCAGTGGAGATTTCGGAAATGGTAGAATTGAAATAAAAAAATTTGGTAAGGGGAAAAAGGAAATTATTTTGGGACCCGACATGGGAGACCATGGAGGAGGAGATTTCGGCTTAATGGAAGCTTTTACCAGGCTTTTGCATGATGAGAATCTGGGCATATCCACTGGAGTTGAGGATTCTTTGGAAAGCCATTTTCTGGCCCTTGCCGCGGAAAAATCAAGGAAAGAAAAGTGTGAGGTAAAAATGACCTCCATCCGCCAACAATAAAAAGGAAAAAGGCTTTTCCCTATTAAGGGGAGAAGCCTTTTTTATTTTACAACCCTTGGTTTGCAATTTTTATCTCCGGAAAAACTGTAGATATTTTCAATTTCAATTTTTTCTTTTTCACAAAGATCAAGAACCTCTTTTTTTTCTTCACAGGAAAACCTCCCGGCAAGACCACAGGAGGAGCTTATCTGTCGGGGAACCGGGATTATTTTAACATTGATTCTTTCTTTTTTTGCAAGGCCCTCCCATTT
>PUKG01000076.1 GCA_003550445.1 Halobacteroidaceae bacterium | reverse complement strand
TGGCTATTTTTGCTCCTCCCCTTACCGAACAACACCCCATGGGAACAAACGAACTGGGGCAGGACGTTCTCGTCAGGGTCATGTATGGTGGAAGAATTTCTTTAATGGTAGGCTTTTTGGCCGCAGGTTTGAGTGTTAGCATCGGAACAACAATTGGTCTACTGTCTGGATTTTTCGGGGGAAAAGTTGATCGGGTTCTTATGCGACTTGTAGATGTAATGCTTTCTATTCCCATGTTTCCGGTGCTTTTAACCCTGACTCTTGTTTTTGGTTCCGGTTTAAGGAATGTAATAATTGTCCTCACCCTATTTGGCTGGATGGGTGTTGCTCGACTGGTCCGGGGGACCGTCCTTTCTCTGCGGGAAACGGAATTTGTTATGGCGGCAAAAGCATTGGGAGCAAAAAACTCTGGGATCATCCTCCGGCATGTCCTTCCCAATGTTTTACCAATTATTATTGTTTCAGCAACCCTGAACATTTCCTTTGCAATCCTTGCTGAATCATCCCTGAGTTACCTTGGTTTGGGAATTCAGCCTCCAACCCCTTCCTGGGGAAACATGCTGCAAAATTCCCTGAACTACATGTTAGGAACCGTCCAGGGAATAACCCCCTGGTGGTTAACCTTTTTCCCCGGATTCTTTATTTTCCTTACAGTCCTTAACATTAACTTTTTAGGGGATGGACTTCGCGATGCCCTTGACCCGAAGGTTATGAAGAAATAAATTAAAGAACCCCAAAGCAAGGGGTTCTTTTCCTTTAAAAACATTTAATTTTGGGAATTCCCTATTTCTTTTTCTCGTCAAATAAGCTGGGAGCTTCTCTCTTCTTTTTCTCCTGTTCCAGGCGATCTTTTCCTTTTTCTGTCAATATCCATAAACCTCTTTTGGCCTCCGAGGAAAGAAACCCATCGTCAACCATGGACTGGCGGCACCACATAGCGGTGCTTTCCCAGCGGAAGCGATCCGGGTGGGAGGGTATTGCTTTTAAGTCATAGTCATTTAACCTGTCCTTCATTTTCTCAAATACCTTTTGCAGGACTTCCTTTACCGAGCCTGCTCCTCCAAGTTCTTCAATAGTTTCCAGGATGGGAATAACAAAATCCTTCTCCGGGGTTTTAATTCCCCGGGGATAGGTTTTTTTCTTTTTATCCCTGCGCTTTCTTTTTAAGGGCCCCCTGGAGGTTTCCCGGAAAACCCCTTCCCACTTAATCTGTAAATTTTCGGCTTCATCCCTGATTTTTTTTATCTCCCTTACCCTTCCCATTACGGCTTTTGCTTTTTCATACTCACCTTTTTTAAGAAAACGCGCTCCATCTTCATTGAGGTTTTCAAAAATGGTTTCCATTTCATCAATAAGGTTATCAAATCTTTCGGTTACATCTTTTTCCCGCATGAGAAATCCCTCCCCGGAAATATCCTTGGTAAAAACCCGCATTCCATTTTCTTAATTCTCAGATTAATCCTTCTGTAAAATGACCCAAAAAACCAATCAAACCTGTTTTTTTATGCCTGTTGTGGAAAAATCTTAAAGGGCGCTGAGTTTGGAAAGAGAATTAATTTCCCTTTCAATTGTTCCTTCAATTTCCTCGAGCAGCCTCTCCCGAGGTTCTTCCATTCGTTCAATTAATTCCTTTTTTACATCCCTGGCCACTTTTTTCCTGGTTTTGTTGATGGTGTAATCAATCATCCGTCTGTTAAAAATCTTGCGGGCAACATTTTTCGGAAGTTTAATTTGCTTGATCTTTTCTTTCGATTTTCGAATCCCCAAAAATGGGAGCATCATTAAAACCAATATCCCGCTAACAAGGGCTACAGGACCTGTTACAACAAGGGTTTCAGTAAAAACAACAATTAGAATTATTCCCGAAATCCCCCTGAACATAATATCAATCTTTCCCAGGAGGCTTGCTTCGTAAATGTCAAGATCCTTTAGTTTCATCTGGTAAGTGGTTTCTTCATCCCTTGCTTTTATTGAAATGGGTTTAATCCCTCCCCGGGAAATAAACCAGTCTTTTATATCCCGGGAAAGTTTAAGCTGAAGTCTCTGGAGTACATCGGTGATCTCTCTATTTACAACCTCTCCAAGTTCATCCTTACTGGTTTCCATTTCAACAGACAGCTGGGCCTCCAGTTCAGAAATACTGCCGCCACTTTCCCTGAATTCAAGGAGTTTTTCCCGGATTTTTTCGTCTACTAAAAAGGTGGCAACTCGTTCAGATACACTTTCAACCATTCGCTCAATACTTGGTTCTATGGTCTCTTTCTTTATCTTCCTTTCCATCAGGTTGGGAAGATCCTTTTTTAATTCCTCCTGGGCTGTTTGCAGCTTCTTTTCCAGATTGGGTAGCAAGGAAAGACCCTGGGATATTACCGCATAGGGGTTATCGCTCCTTAAAATTGAATCCGCGGGTAAACCCATTGCTTTGTCAATTACTTCCGGGACAAATGGCCAGAGGGAACTTCCCCCACAGAGAATTACCTTTTCTACCGGAACATGGTGAGTTAAGGCTTTCTTCAATTCATCTTCAAACCACTCTATGAGATTTATTTTTTTATTCTCCAGCAGAATATGGTTTTCCCTACCCATTTCCCTAAGATAATTTCGGAACTGCTCTGATGGAGTATAGTTTTGAGCCCTTTCCAAAAATTCCTGCCAGGAAGCTCCTTTTATTTGACCGTAATAGGGCACCCTCCCCGACCAAAGTTCGTCTCGGTGTTTGCTCATAAAGTTGGAAAACCCTTCTTTCAGTTCCCGGCAGCGCTGCCAGTGGATAAAAAACTCTGCCCCATCCCTTCCCATTGCTGATAAGGCCCTGGGGTTATCCCCAATCAACCACTGGAAAAAAAGGTCATCAAAAAGCCGTCCTCCTAGCATGCTATCTCCCCAGGAATCAACAACTTCCAGCTCCTGCATCAGGGCAAAATCACATGTTCCTCCCCCGAAGTCTACAATTAAAACCCCTCCCAGGGTTTCGCTGGGAGTAATATCCTGAATTGACAGGTGGTAGAGCAAAGCTCCAACAGGTTCATCCTTTAGCCTGACATTGGAAAAACCGGCTTCTCTGGTAATGCTTTTAATGGTTTTCTTATAATTTTCCCCAATATTACTGGGGATCCCAATATAAACATCAATATTTTCTCCCGTTAAGGGGACACGACTATCCCCGGCATAACTTAAAAGGCCCGAGAAGAACTCTTTTGCCGATTCCCTTGCTTTTTCATTTAAGTGGATTTCAGGCTTGAAACCAAGCCTCAGGTCCATTTTCTTTCTTTTTTTGGGATCTTCGTTTCCCCAGGTCTGGATAGCCTGAGCTCAAATCATTGTCCTTCTCTCCGGTCTAAAAAGGACAGCCGTTTCAATTCCCAGGTACCCGCTTTCCAGAAGCACAGGAGTTGACTGCAAAGAATCCGGAGGACAGCGGCTGATGAAGGTATTGCTGGTTCCAAAATCAATGGCAACCGTACTTTTCTTTTGTTTTTCCAAAGCCCCTATCCCCCCTTTCTCCCGGGGATCTTTCGAACCATCCCCTTTTTAATGACTTCACCTTTGAAAATTATTGCAGGTTCTTCGATTCTAACCCGGTCCCCTTCCTCAACTTCTCCAAAGGAATCATAGTGTTCTTCAAAACCCGGAGACCATTTTATTACCTTTTTGTCGGTTCTCTCCTCTTCATTCTGCAGGAAAACAGGCTTACTTGATAGGCCTTCAAACCCCAGTTTTTTAGCTTCCTGGATTAATTCCTGGCAGGCGGTTTCCAGTTCATCCGCAGGTGATTGATGGAGTCTGTAGGTTGCTTTAATTACCGGTTCTGGAATTAAAAACCGGGTTTCCCCTCTTGAATCTTTCCTTGAGTTTGAAGTTATCATTCCCAGGAAAAAAATCGCTTCAAGCCAGGAAAAAACTGATGTTTCAATTATTTCTCCAACCTCTTTTTCATTGGGGTACACAATTTTAGGCCTGCTGATTAAGGCTAAAAAGGCGGCCAGGGGAAATATTAAAAAAGCCTTGCTTGCTTTTCTGCCGGATATAAATCTCCAGAAACCTCCCCAACCGGGAATTAAACCCATTATTTTCTTTGCTGCTGCAGCAACCCCTCCAACCCCAGCAACCACAAGCATAATATTGCGCCCTTTAGGGCTTCTAACCAGGTAGTTTATTCCCCAGGTGGTTAAAAAAGCTCCTCCCATTCCCGTTACAAGAACGATTTCCTGTTGATGAATTCCCGCCAGGCGTAATAGGGGGCCAAAAATTAAAAGCCCCAGAAAAACCCCAATTGCCGAAGCCAGGGGAAGCCTCCAAACAGGTAGCTGGGGGTTCCCATGGGGAAAGGGAATTCTTATCCTGGGAAGCTTTCCTTCAAGCTTCCAGAGGTTTAGATTTTCTATAATTTCATCCTCAGAATTATTTTTTAATATATCCAATAAGGAGTTAAAAGCATTTTCTTCGACATCCTTATTAAAATAATCCCAGGAAGTTTTATCAGCAGTTCCCCTTTTAACCCACCTTTCCGACCAGCGCAAACCTGTTTTTTTGGCCTCCTGGTTAAGTTCACTGCTTATCTTTTTCTCTTTTCTCTTATCCAAAAAACCACCCCCT
>PUKG01000174.1 GCA_003550445.1 Halobacteroidaceae bacterium | reverse complement strand
ATGCCCTGGGCCAATTGGAAACGATTTCCCTTTTCTCTAAGAAGAATATTAACACTGTAAAATTTGCCCAGTTCCGGGTGATATAAGGGGGCATCCTTCTCCTGGCAAAACTTGTTTTGGTAACCAGCATCTGCAGGATAAATATAAATTGCCGCGTAAACATCACCGCCTTCTTCAACTAAAAATCCTACCCCAGGACCAGGCGGAGAATAAAAAACCATGCTCCCATCGTGGACAAAAGGAGATTCCATTTTTTTATAATATTCCAGGGCGGGGTTAATTCCTCTCAAAGTATAGAAATTTAGAGGGACCTTCTCACCGAGGGCAATTCTCCCGCCTCTTCCTAAATATGACATTAAAGTCCAGGGTAACCTCTCAAAATCAGTAGCAGGATGGGCAAAGTAGACCTGCTGAGAATAAATTTGTCCATCTACCATCACCGTTGCTGGAGCTCCCTCTTCCTGGTCAAACCAGGGGTACCATCCCACCGAGTGAAACTCTTCGTAGTAGGTAACCTCCACTCCAAGAACCGTTTCATCTTCCTCCCCAACAAAAAAGGAAATTCCCATACGAAAACCGTGATGTTCGATGTTTAACAAGCGATTATTTCCAGCCCCTCCCATCCTTCGCAAAGAAAAGTCCCCAACTTTTCTATTGAGAAGCTCCAGGTTCTGAGCCTGGGGAAGTTCTGCTCCTTCACTGGTAAAGGAAAGGAACAGAAACAAAACCATTAGACCCGAGACAAAAAACAATTTCTTTTTCCAAAAAATCATGTTCATTCCCCCTTTTTTTGCTGGAAAAAAACGGGGGTTTTAGTTTTTTCCACTGGAACCAAAAATAGTTGTTTTGGGATTTTTCATTTGAAAAATTTTCTATTATTTTCTTTTCCCCCACAAACCAATTTGAAATTTTCTTTTTTGAAAACCTTTATTCCCTTGTTTTCTTTACACAAATCAACTCCTTCCTTTTTGTGGTTCCATTTATTTCCTCCCGACTGATAATCAAACTTGAACTGAATGGAACAAAGGCTTAAAATTTCTTTAATTAGCTAAAACCTCTTCCTATTGCACAAACCTCCCCAGGCCCAACCAATCCAGGCTATTCCAAATTTTCCCCCGCAATTCAACCCTGATCTCATTATATGCACTTCCTGTGGGTGAATAATACCGGGGATGTGTTTCTTCCCACCATTCAACAACAATTAACTGCATTTCTGTAGGTGAAAGGTTGGGATTGAAGTAACCTGGGTCAATTGCAACAAGGGCTCTTGCTCCATCACTGTCAGGAGGGACCAGACCTGAATATCTTACTGCATCAAATGGCATTGCCACAACCTGCCGATGAGGTCCAAAGGGATGCCAGGGGGGGAGTTCAAATCCATAAGCTGGAGCAGCCCTTTCACTGGCAGAAAGACCTGCCAGTTCAATTTCCAATCCGTTTATTGCCCGTCCGGCATAGGCAAGAAAAACAATCCTTTCCAGTTCTAAATCCCTGCCCATATCTTCCAAACCATCCCAGTCCTCAGCTCTAATTAAAGCATCAATCTCATCCATTACGTCCTGGCGAGTAGTTAGAGCCTGGAGAATTTTTTCCTCCATTTCCGCAAACTCCATTCTAAGATCGGCAGCTACCCTGAGTAATTCTTCAAGGTTCTGATCGGCATCTTCAATTGTTGTTTTGTATAACTCCTCAGCCATTTCAACATTAACGGTTTTATAATACTCATATAAATTGATAAAATCAGCAAGTACCTTCTCATGGTTTTTGATAATTTCTTCCTCGGAATAAGCTTTTTGAAGCTGAGCCATATAATTCCGCATTTGGGTTATCTGCTGCTGGGTCAACTCCACTTCTTCCGCTGCTTCAAACCCCAACAGCATTGCCTCAATTTCTCCTCGAGCATAATCCTGGAGGGCCCTAATCCACCTTTCCTGGCTTACCGGAACCCAGAAAGGATTCCCACTGGAAGTTATGACTGTTACTGCCCCTTCAAATTTTCCCAATTCAAAAGAAGGTCGAACTACTGAACGGAGAAAGGGTTCAACATCTGAACTCCAGAGAGGAAACATGCTGTAGGAGGGATATGTTTCTTCATAGCCCGGGGGATGAGCACCCCGGGAAAATACATTTCCCCCCGGGCTTGAGGCAACAACGGGAGGAAGCAGGTATATATTCCCTAACTCATCAGGTATTATAGGAGCTCCAAGAAAACTTTCCGGATTATTTATCCAGACTGAAATTCGGGCTGTCGCAGAATATCGTGGATGATATTCCGGGAACCACATTCCCATTGTAATCCTTGATTGAATTGGCCCTTCATCTTCTTCCCGGAGTTGTAACCGAGAGCTAATATTAATTCGGGGTAAAATTTCAAATCCAAGCGGAGGGTTAAGGGCTGGAACATTACGAAAAATATTTAAAACTTCAACCAGACTATCCTTTAATTGATCTACCTCTGCTTCACTTAGCCCAATTTGAGGAATATCATAGAAGTGGAGATCAAGCCATTTTGCCTGAGCCTCCTTCTTTCCCGGGAAACAAATAAAAAGCAGAATTAGAACCAAAAAGAAGATTGCATATTTTTGGCAAAAGAGAGATCTTTTCGGGTTGGCCAATAGACCACCCCCTTTCAAAAATTTTTGTTTTTTCCTTTAATCAATTTAAATTCCTTTTTTACTTCATAACAAGGGTAACTAATCCTGACTTTGTTGATTATTCTCCAGGACTTTCCGGGAAAACATTCTCAGGACTTTTCACTACCTGAACAAATTGCCCTTACTAGAATCAGGGTAAGGGTTTAGAGTAAATTCTAAGAAAGGAGTTTTTAATTTTCTTTTTCGCTTTAAAGCACAAAACTCCTTTATCAAAGGCATAGCTCTATCCATTTGAAAGGTTTTTTAAAATAAAAAAGGGCCCCGGAAGGCCCTTTTTGCATTGTTTATTATTTTCCCTTGTTTTTGTCCAGGTGAACATCCATCTGGGGATAAGGAATGGATATGTTCTCCTTGTCAAACCTTTTCTTAACCATCTCGATAACGTCGAAATAAACGCCCCAGAAATCCTCGGCTTTAGCCCAGACCCTTACAGTAAAAATTACTGCACTATCAGCATGTTCTGACATACGGACAAATGGTGGAGGATCTTCAAGGATTTTTTCGTGGGACTCAACTACTTCTTTTAAAACAGAAATTACCTTATCCGAATCCTCGTCATAACCAACCCCAAATTTGAAATCAGCTCTCCTTCTATCCTTGGCAGAAAAATTAACAATGCTTGAATTTGAAAGGTTCCCATTGGGAATGTAAATTAATTTATTATCCGGGGTGGTTAATTCGGTATGTAGAATCTGAATTGATTGAACTGTCCCCATAAAACCCCCAGCTTCAATAAAGTCGCCTACCTTAAATGGGCGAAGGGTAAGCAACAAAATTCCCCCTGCAAAATTTGACAGGGATCCCTGGAAAGCAAGCCCAACAGCAAAACCCGCTGCCGCAATTACCGCAACAAAAGAGGTAGTATCAACTCCCAGGATTCTAATAATGGAAATTATCAGGAGGACTTTTAGACCCGTTGTTATAAAAGAAACGAAGAAGGGCCTCAGGGTTTTATCAATTCCAGTTTTGTCAACATATTTCCCTATTCTTTCTCCAATCCACCTGATAACAATTGAACCAATAATAAAAGCAACTATGGCCAGGGCTAAACTCCTTATAACAGGCAAAGCAAGTTCCCAAAAATTTTCCATTTTTACCCTCCTTTTTTTTGAAAAACCTGGAATCTTTTCGGCACCCAAAATCTGAAGTTATTCCAAGACCAATAACCCTTTTAGCAAACCTAAAAAACCATGGTTAATACCCTCTTTTTTACTTCTATTTTACTTCTATTTTACTTCTATTTTTCTCCAGTTTTTACCTTCAAGAATCCTTTTGGGCATTCTCCCCAAAGACAGAAAACAAGGCCCCGCAACTCGGGGCCTTGCAAAAATCCCTTTTCTAAAAAAAACGGATATTAGAAACTGTTAAAAACCTCAACAATTAAGTCCTTGGCCGGATGCTGATAAAAAGTCCCAAACTCAAGTCCGGTAAGCATAATATAACCATTTATGACCACCGGTATTTCCATGCCTCCCATTTCTTCAAAAACAAACTTACCCGTTTCTCTTGCCGCATAAAGGTACTCAAGGGTTTTTTCAGTTGCAGTTTCCGGATCAAAAAGATAAAGCTCTACCTCATCTTCTTCAACAATAAGACCAAAACCGGCAGAAGCACCCAGCATTCTATAAGCCTTCATCTGCCTTTCACCTACATCAAGGCCATTCTCCACAAAGTAATCAACAAGATCATCCAAAATAGTGGGTTCGATTGTCCTTCTTTCAACAGGAACAACTTCGGATAGAGAAACCTGTTCAAAATTAATTAATTCCGCATAAAGCGAACCACCTTCGAATTGATCTCCTTCCATAAAATCAAACACCCTTCCCATTATTGGGAGGGGAAGGTCGGGACTAATACAAATCTCAAAAAGATAGTCAAAATCAACTTCAACATCAGCCCGAATCAAAAAGCCATCAAATCCAGCATAGTTTCTCTGTTCCACCACTT
>PUKG01000251.1 GCA_003550445.1 Halobacteroidaceae bacterium | reverse complement strand
TGGTAAAGAAGAAATATTATTGAAACTACCCGAAGAAAGGGTAAATAGCATTCTTGCGACTTCCATGGGAAGGATAAATCCCCCTGAGAAGGAAGAAGAATTGGTAAAAAAAGCACTCTTAAACCCGGTTAAAGGTAAGGATCTTTCCTCCCTGGCAAAGGGGAAGGAAACAGTTGTAATTATAACTTCAGACCATACCCGCCCCCTGCCTTCAAGAATTACCCTGCCCCCTATCCTGCAGGCCATCCGAGAGGGCAACCCCGAAGCCAAAATAACCATCCTTATGGCAACCGGTTTTCACCGCTCTCCCACTGGGGAAGAGCTGGAAGAAAAATTGGGAAAGGAAATGGTAAATAGGGAAAGAATTGTTATCCACGATGCCCGGGAAAAAGGGCAGGTGGTTGAAGCCGGAACCCTTCCTTCCGGGCAAAAGCTTTTTTTAAACAAAAAGGCATTAGGCGCGGACCTTCTTTTGGCAGAGGGTTTTATCGAACCTCACCTTTTTGCTGGTTTTTCCGGGGGAGGAAAGAGTGTCCTTCCAGGGGTTGCGGGAAGCGTTAGTATTTTTGGCAACCACTGTGCAGAATTTATTGCCCACCCCCGGGCAAGGACGGGAATTCTTTCTGGAAACCCCGTCCAGGAGGATATTCGGGCTGCTGCAAAAATTTCCGGGTTGGATTTTATTTTGAATGTAGCCTTAAATGCCAGAAAACAGATAATTGAAGCCTTTGCCGGCGAGCCGGAGGCTGCCCACGAAAAGGGCTGTCGATATGTTGGGGAAATGACCGGGGTAAAAACCTCTCCTGGAGATATTGTAATTACCACAAATGGAGGCTACCCCCTTGATCAAAATATTTACCAGTCAGTCAAGGGAATGACTGCAGCAGAAGCTGCCTGTAAAGAGGGGGGAACCATTATTGCTATTTCCAGATGCAGCGATGGACATGGCAGCGAGGATTTTTTCCGATCCCTTGCAGGGGCTTCTTCCCCCAAAAAACTCTGGGATGAAATCTGCTCCAGGTCCGTGGATAAAACATTTCCCGATCAGTGGCAGGCCCAGATTCTTGCCCGAATCCTGAAAAAATTCCGGGTTATTATGGTTACTGGAGCTTCCCGGGAGGTAGTGGAAAATATGCATATGGAATGGGCTCCTTCCCTTGGGGAAGCCCTGGAGATGGTTGATAGCCGGGGGAAAATAAATGTAATCCCCGATGGGGTAGGAGTGATTGTAAATGCTGATAGTTAGTGCCTGTTTGATTGGGGTAAATTGCAAATATGATGGGGGAAACAACTGCCACCCGGAAATTCTGGAGCTGTATAAAAAGGGAGGGGTAATTCCCATTTGTCCCGAGCAGCTTGGAGGCCTTTCAACCCCCCGTTCTCCCGCAGAAATCCGCGGAGGAAGCGGTGGTGATGTATTGGATGGAAAGGCAAGAATAATTACTCCCCACGGAGAGGATGTAGCCGAATCTTTTAAAAGAGGAGCTCTGGAATCTTTAAAGCTGGCCAAACACGCCGGGGCCAAAAAAGCGATATTAAAGGAAAAAAGTCCTTCCTGCGGCCCTTATTTTATCTATGATGGAGCCTTTAGTGGAAGAATAGTTGCTGGAAAGGGAGTTACCGCCGAACTTTTTCAGCGGGAAGGGATAAAAGTTAATTCCGAAAACGACTTCAAAAGGAAAGGATGAATTATTATGCTTGAAAAAGAAGTAACAATCAAAAATGAAACCGGACTTCATGCTCGACCCGCAACATTGTTTGTAAAGAAAGCCAGCTCTTTTTCCGCAGATATTGAAATAACTAAAGACGATAAAACTGTAAATGCCAAGAGCATAATGGGTGTTATGAGTCTTGGTGCGGGAAAAGGGAGCAAGGTTAAGCTGAAGGCTGAAGGGGATGACGAGCAGGAGGCAATAGAAGCCCTGGTAGAACTAATTGACCAGGGATTATCCGAACAGGAGGGTGGATAATGCGAGGAGTTGCAGCTTCCCCCGGGATTGCAATTGGCAAAAGCGTTTTAAAAATGGAAGAGGCTCTTTTGGCTGATGAAAGGGAAATTTCTCCCGATGAGGTTGATGGAGAATTAGAACGTCTCCGGGAGGGACTGGAGAAAGCGGTTGAGGAATTAAAAGAACTGCAGGAGGAAACCGAGAAAAAATTGGGAAAAGAAGAGGCGGAAATTTTTGGGGCTCACCAAATGCTTGTCCAGGACCCGGAAATGGTAAAAACCATTGAAGAAGGGATCAAAAAAGATAAAAAAAATGCGGAAAAAGCCCTGGAAGAAGCCGTTGAGCAGTATGCTTCTCTCATGGCAGGGCTGGAAGACGAGTATATGCAGGCCCGGGAGGCGGATATAAGGGATGTGGGATCAAGGGTCCTTAGAATATTAAAGGGAAAAAGCGATGAACAGGCAGACCTCCCCCCCGACTCGGTTATTATTGCCCGGGACCTGACCCCATCAGATACTGCCAGGCTTGACAAAGAACGGGTGGTTGCTTTTGTAACCGCAGATGGCTCAAGGACTTCCCACTCGGCTATTATGGCCCGCTCCCTGGGAATCCCGGCCGTAGTTGGATTGGGAAGGGATTTCCTCAAAGATGTTGATGATGGAGCTAAGGTTATTGTTGACGGCAATGAGGGAGAGGTATTTCTCAATCCTTCTGAAGAGAAACTCAAAGAGTACCGGGAAAGGCTGGAGGAATTTGAGCAGGAGAAAAAGCGCCTGGCTCAATTTAAAGATGTTAAAGCCGTAACCCGGGATGGAGAAGAAATAGAAGTTGCAGGGAACATAGGAAATATCTTCGATGTTGAGCCCTTACTGGAGCAGGGCGGAGAGGGAATCGGCCTTTTCCGCACGGAATTTTTATACATGGACCGGGAAGACCTACCGGGCGAAGAAGAACAGTTCGAAGCTTACAAAGAGGTTGCCCAGGCCATGGGTGATTACCCGGTAATAATTAGAACCCTGGATATCGGCGGGGATAAAGACCTGCCCTACCTTGAACTCCCCCAGGAAATGAATCCCTTCCTGGGTTACAGGGCAATAAGGTTGTGCCTGGATCAGCCCGAGATTTTCAAACCCCAGTTAAGAGCCATCCTCAGGGCAAGCCACTATGGTAATATTAAACTCATGTATCCCATGATTGCTACCCTGGAAGAAGTAAAAGAGGCAAACCGCCTCCTGGCAGAAATTGAGAAGGAACTGGAGGAGGAAGGTATCCCCTTTGACGGGGAAATGGAAAAGGGGATAATGATTGAGGTACCCGGTGCAGTAATGATAGCAGATGCCCTGGCAGGGGAAGTTGATTTTTTCAGTATCGGAACCAATGATTTGATTCAGTATACCATGGCAGTGGACCGGGGAAATGAAAGAATAGCCCACCTCCATTCTCCCTATCACCCCGGGGTTCTTAAGCTGATCAAGGAAACAATTGAAGCCGGACACAGAAATGACATCTGGGTGGGAATGTGCGGGGAAGCAGCGGGAGACGAGTTGCTTTTACCATTCCTTTTGGGTGCCGGCCTTGACGAATTCAGTATGAGTGCCGGTAGTGTTCTCAGGATTAAAGAACTCCTGGGTTTCTGGACCAGGGAGGAGGCAAAAGAAATAACCGAGAAAGCCCTGGAACTGGGAACCGCAGAGGAAGTAGAGAAATTTTTAAAAAACAATAAAAAAACAGAAAAGTAGACAAAAAGGCTCCCCTGTAAGAAAGCAGCAAAATTCTCCTTAAGCTGTTTTCCCAGGGGAGTTTTTTTATTTCTTGTGGGATGGATAGAAACCTGATGGCTAAAAAGAGAAAACAGATCGAAAAAGATCAAAATAAAAAAAGTTTCATATTGCAACTAATTTAATTTTTTGATATTATAATAAGATAAAGGAGTTGGAGCCATGGAAAATAATGAATTAGGGCACTGCATTGCAATCATTTCCAAGTACTGGGGCACAAAAATCAACCATGAGGTTTCCAAATTTAATATTAATAAAACCCAGGTGGAAATTTTGGGGGTTCTTTTTTATTTTAAGGGCCTTTCCCAGAATGAACTGGGTGAAAAGCTTTTCCTTGACAAAATAACGGTAACCAAGAATTTACAGGGGTTGATCAAGCAGGGGTTTGTTGAAAAAAAGAGATCTGAAGAAGATAGGCGGGTCAAGAGGCTTTATTTGACACCAAAAACCGAAGGGATTGGAAAGGAAATTAAGGCAATAATTAAAGATACGTCTTCAATTCTGACCCGGGGTTTTTCTCGGGAAGAAAAAAACGAACTAATGAAACTTATGGGGAAGATGGTGCGAAATATTTTTGACGAGGTTTTTCAAAAAGAACAAATTTCTCGAGTGACCCGGAAAAGTTGTTCTGAAACCACGGCAACGGGATGGGAAGAACTTAAATAAGGGGTGGATAATATTGAACAACCTGTGGAAGTCATTATTTATTTTACTGGCAGGGGTGTTATTTATTTCAGGGGTAGCCTTTGCCCAGGACGAGCTTGAAGTCAATGAAGCCATTAACCTTGCCCTGGAAAACAGTATTGACCTGAGAATTTCAAAGATAGACCTGGATAATTCCCGCATAAATTATAAAAGAAATGAAGCGGATATTATGCGGACGGGCTCT
>PUKG01000078.1 GCA_003550445.1 Halobacteroidaceae bacterium | reverse complement strand
TTTGTAACAAGAGCCGCGAGAATAGAAGAACTGCTAACCGCAACATTAACTCCAAGCCATTCAAATAGTTTTTCGTTTCCCGGGGTGTTTACAGCGGTAAAGGTTCTTGGAACGTGAAATTGTCTTTCTGCCATCTGGCAAATAGCAAGGTTATCATGATCATCATTAGTTACAGCAAGCAGAACATCAGCTTCTTCTACTCCCGCCTTTTTTAAGACCTCGGGTTCCGAACCATCACCATGAACAACCTGTATACGCGGGTCCTGTTTAATATTCCTTGCTTTATCTTCATCCTGTTCTATCAGGGTAACGTTTATCTCTTTTTCACTCAAATCTTTGGCCAAATAACGGCCCATTTTCCCCCCGCCAACAATAAGCACCTGCATTTTTTTACCTCCTTACAGTTTAGCCACTAATGATCTTTCCCCAGCAGGCCGTAAATCTTTTGTAGTTCCTGCAGGGAACGATACTCAATATTGATTGTTCCCTTTTCGGGCCCCTGAGGCCGAATTGCCACCCTGGTCCCCAGGGCATTATTAAATTCATTTTCCAGGATTTTAATCTGCTCATCTCTGTAGGATGGCCTGTTTAACTTTATTCTTCTCTTCCTTTCCTTCCACCCGGAAACAAGTTTTTCCGTCTGGCGCACATTAAAACCTTCTTTTAAAATAATCCGGACTGCTTCCTTCTGATCTTCCTTCGAGGGCAGAGAAAGCAGTGCCCGGGCATGGCCCGTGGAAATTGTTTCACGTGAAACATTTTCCTGAACTTCCCGATCCAGCTTTAATAATCGCAAAGAGTTTGCGATTCCTGAACGGCTTTTTCCAAGGGTTTGGGCAGCTTCCTCCTGGGTTAAATCGAACTCAGACATTAATCTCTGCAGGGCTTGGGCCTCCTCAATGGGATTAAGGTCTTCCCTCTGCAGGTTTTCAATAAGGGCTACTTCCATCATTTCTCTGTCGCCAAAATCACGGGTTACCACCGGCACATCTTTTAACCCCGCTTTTTTTGCCGCGCGCCAGCGCCTTTCTCCCGCCACTATCTGAAACCGATTTTTTTCAATTTTCCTGACAATTAGGGGTTGGATAACCCCGTGCTGTTTAACAGATTCAACAAGCTCGGAAAGGGATTCGTCAGAAAAGTCTTCCCGTGGTTGATATGGGTTGGATTCTATGAATTCCACGGGAATCTGGTTTGCCTCTTCCTCAATTTGTCCGGAGGGGATCAGGGCTTCCAATCCTTTTCCCAGGCGTTTTTTACTCATTTCTTACCCCTCCTCCCAATCGGGATAAAAGTTCTTCGGCAAGTTCCTGGTAAGATCGAGCTCCTTTTGACCTTGGATCATATAAGCTTATTGGGAGCCCGAAAGAAGGTGCTTCACTAAGCCTTACATTCCGGGGTATTACAGTGGCATACACTTTTTCCCGAAAATAATTTTTTACTTCCTCAATTACCTGTTGGGAAAGATTGGTCCTTGAGTCGTACATTGTCATTATTACCCCGGCAATCTCAAGATCCGGGTTAAGATGGTTTTGAACAAGCTTAATTGTCTGCATTAACTGCCCTAAGCCTTCAAGGGCATAATATTCACACTGAATGGGCACAAGGATTTTTTGTGCGGCAGCAAGGGCGTTAAGGGTTAAAAGCCCGAGGGATGGGGGACAGTCAATTATAGTAAAGTCATAGTTTTCTTTGACATTGTCCAGTGCACGCCGGAGTTTGATTTCCCGGGAAAACGAAGAAACCAGTTCAATCTCTGCCCCGGCCAGCTCAATAGTTGCAGGAACCAGGTCCAGGTTTTCAAGACTGGTTTCAACAATAACTTCCTCTATGGGGACATCCTCAACAAGCAAGCTATAGATACACTGCTCCAGCTCGCTTTTATCGATACCCACCCCGCTGGTTGCATTACCCTGGGGGTCGATATCAACTACAAGTATCTTTTTCCCCCTCTCAGCCAGGCTTGCACCAAGATTAACGGCGGTGGTGCTTTTCCCAACCCCGCCCTTCTGGTTTACCACTGCCAGGACTGTGCCCATATTCTCACCCCTCTACTTTTTTATCTTGGGCAGTTTAATGTGGAAAGAAATTGCATCTTCCCCCTCTTCCTCTTCAAACTGAATATCAAGGCCCCACTCTTTCATTTCTTTTACTGTTTTCCTGATTGTATTGACGTATAGCCTTGTGTCTTCAAAAACCTTAAGAACCCTTCCCTTTTCCTTTCCCCGGGAGGTTTCTTTTTCCTTCTGGATATATTTCTCAACCAGTTTTTCCGTTTGTCCCACTGAATAGTTATTGCGAATAACCTCCTGGAGGGCTTTTTTCTGCATTTCAGGTGACCCCAGTTTCAGGAGGGTTCTGGCATGCCTTTCCGTCAGTCCTTCTTCAATTATTTGGTCTCTTAGAGCGGCAGGAAGGCGTAATAGACGAAGTTTATTGGCAATAGCTGATTGACTCCGCCCTACTTTTTCGGCAAGTTCATCCTGAGTCAAATCAAAGGTAAACAGCATTCTCTGGTATCCGGTTGCTTCTTCAAAAAAATTCAGGTCTTCCCTTTGCAGGTTTTCTACCAGGGCAAGCTGGGCCATCTCCCGATCCCCGATTTTTTTCACAAGGCAGGGCGCTTCTTCTTTCCCAAGCATTTTTAAGGCCTTCATCCTTCTTTCGCCGGCAATTACCTGGTAACCATCTTCGGTTGGACGCAACAAAAGAGGCTGCAAAAGTCCATTTTCTTCAATGGAAGCAGCCAGTTCCTTGATTTCCTTTTCACCAAAACTGGTCCGGGGTTGATAGGGGTTGGGAGAAATATTTTCAATTTTGACAAACTTAATGTCCTGATTCTGTTCTGTTCCCGGCCCAAAAAATTTTGCCAGGGGATTTTTCACTGTTACCCCTCCCGCACCTGATTTTTCTCCAACCTTATATTTCTGTACCCGGCCGCGATTTCCCTTCTTGCAAAAAAAATCCGAAAAAGGCCTGTTTTTTAAAGGGTTTTTACCCCTATCCCAGGGGCCTTTTCTTTATTGCCGCGGGCCTTCGGGGGAATCTCTCGGGAGATGTTTTTTCTTTTATTATTACCTGTAGAAAATGCGGTTTTCCTAAAAGGTTGCTGGAAACTCTTTTTCCGGGAACTCCCCCTAAAAGCTCAAGGGCTTTCTCGCTATTTTTTATTTCTTCTTCAAGTCCCCGGCCTTTCCAGGCCAGGAGAATGCCTCCAACTCGAAGGAAAGGGAGGGATAGTTCAATGAGAGAAGGGAGGGGAGCAAGGCCGCGAGCGGTTACTACCCCCATCTTTTCCCGAAATTCCTGATTTTTCCCCAGGTCCTCAACCCTTTCCTGGATTACGTGCACTTCTTCAAGGCCCAGTTCCCTGACAGCTTCCTGGAGAAAACCGGCTTTCTTTTCCCTTGTTTCGACCAGGAAAAAAGGCCTTTTGGGGCAGCAAATTGCCAGGGGTATACCCGGCAGACCCCCACCGGATCCAATATCCATCAAGGGAGGTTTTTCTTTCTCTAAAAGAGGGAGGGCTACAAGAGAATCTATAAGGTGGCGTTCCAGGAAATTTTCTTCTTCTCCCCTTGCAAGAAGGTTTATTTTCCGATTGGTAGAGAGGAGGTGGTTGGAGAATAAGGCGAGTTTTTCAATTTTGGCAGGCGGGAAATCCATCCCCACTTTACCTAATCGGGTTTTTATTTGTTCTTTTTTAAACATTTCTCTTTTTCCTCTCCAGATAGATTAAAAGAGAAGTAATATCTGCAGGAGAAACCCCATTAATCCGCCCTGCCTGCCCAACCGAGAGGGGGCGTACAGCTTTTAGTTTTTCCCTGGCTTCGGTTCGCAAGTTGGGAACCTGGTTATAATCAATACCTTCAGGGAGAATTTTCTTTTCCAGCTTCTTAAAATGTTCAATTTCCCTTTCCTGTCTTTCAATATATCCCTCGTACTTTATCATTGTTTCAAGTTGTTCCTGGACTCCCTTCTTTATTTTGGGGAGCTCAGGCTCCAGGTCTAAAAGTTCCTCCCAGGAAATTTCCGGCCGGCGGAAAATTTCCTTTAAAGAAACGGGCTTGTTAAGCCCTCCGCTGCCTTTTCCTTTCAAGATTTTATTAACTAAAGGGGTGGGTTTTACCTGGATTTTTTCCAGCAGGGTAAAAATTTTTTCAATTTCTTTTTGTTTTTCCTGGAATAAGTTCCACTGGTAATCCCTGACCAGGCCAATTTGCCTCCCGATGGGTGAAAGCCTTTGATCTGCATTATCCTGGCGTAAAAGGAGGCGGTATTCTGCTCTTGAAGTTAACATGCGATAGGGTTCTTCGGTTCCTTTGGTAACCAGGTCATCAATTAATACTCCGATGTAGGCCTGGGACCGGTCAAGGATAATTGGATCTTTTCCCTGTAGAGAAAGGGAGGCATTAATACCTGCCAATAATCCCTGGCCCCCGGCTTCTTCATATCCAGAGGTTCCGTTTACCTGGCCTGCTGTGTAAAGACCTTTGATATGGCGGGCCTCCAGGCTTAAATTTAACTGCCGGGTATCAATTACATCATATTCAATTGCATAGCCCGGCCGGATCATGTCTACTTTTTCCATCCCTGAGATCGTCCGCAAAAATGAAAACTGCACATCTTCAGGAAG
>PUKG01000279.1 GCA_003550445.1 Halobacteroidaceae bacterium | reverse complement strand
GGCTTGTAAGGGCCCAGACCTTAAGGGTTAAAGGGCATGATTATATTCTGGCAGCAAAAGCCTTGGGAGTTTCTATTCCCCGAACGATGTTTAAGCACCTCCTGCCAAATGTTTTGGGCCCGGTTTTTATCCAGGCTGCAATGGATATACCCATTGTAATTACCTTTGAGGCGGGTTTGAGTTTTCTTGGTTTAGGGGTCCCCCCACCAACTCCCAGCTGGGGAGCAATTCTTCGCACGGGATACTCTTTTATTAGAACAGCACCGTATATGGTAATTTTTGGAGGGGCAGTTTTGATGTTAACCACCCTTGGTTTTACTCTTATGGGGGAGACTTTAAGAGATTTTCTGGATCCGAAATTACGCAAAGTTGTTTAATTTTTTAGAAAAAGCCCTGAATGGAAATCGGGGCTTTTTCTACTTATTTCAATGAAATATTGGTTGAATGCTAAGAAAAAAGGAAGGATTTTTCTTAACCGAGGGGAACTGATAAAATATATTTCCGAAAAGATATAATTTTTTTGTAAGGACGCTCGCAAAAAATAACTGGGGGTGTTGTTTTGGGTCAGGAAGTAGATAAAAAAAGGATTAATTTTTTACCCAAAGGAAAGGTTAAAATGGTTGGGTTCGAATGCGAAGGAAGGATTCTGGATATTGGTGGTGGGGGAGAAGGGATTATTTCCCACCTCTTCGGAGAAAAGGTTGTTGCAATTGATTTGAGCAGGGAAGAGTTAAAAGAAGCAAGATCCAATGGAGCTTTACGAATCGAGATGGATGCAACTGACTTAAAATTCCTGGACGAGGAATTCTCAAAGGTTACATCCTTTTTTTCTTTAATGTATATGGATCCAAGTGATCAAAGAAAGGTTTTTGCTGAAGTTTACAGGGTATTAAAAAAAGAAGGAGAATTTATCATCTGGGATGCTGAAATCGCACCTTGCGATGGCGGGGAAAAAGATGTAATTGCCCTGTCTTTAACCGTTGAACTGGAAGGAGAGGAAATCCAAACAGGGTATGGAGTGTATTGGCCGGGTAAGGAACAATCTTTAGAGAGTTTGGCAAAAAGGGGACAAGACAGTGGTTTCAAGGTAGGGAAAAAGGAGCAAGACGGAAACATTTTTTATTTAAAACTTGTTAAATAAAATCCAGTTAGGGTTTAAAAAACACAAAGGAGAGGAAAAATGAGCTACTTTTCGCACCTATATTGTCCTAAGTGTTCGGAAACCTATGAAAAGAATCAACCTGTAAATCTTTGTAAATGCGGAGGTCCCTTGTTGGTATCCTATGATTTTAAAAATGGGGTGGGTTTTAACAAAGAAGAATTAAAAACCCGTCCGGAAAATATGTGGCGATACAGAGAAATGTTACCCGTAGAAAAATCGGAAAATATTATTTCCCTGGGAGAGGGATTTACCCCGATTTTCTCATGGAAGCGATTGGGGAAGCATCTAGGGCTGGATAACCTTTACTGTAAAGACGAAGGGCTTAACCCTACAGGTTCTTTTAAAGCTCGGGGAGCTGCTGCTGGGATTTCCAAAATTCTTGAGCTTGGAATTACCGAAATTGCCATGCCTACAGCAGGAAACGCTGGAGGCGCCTGGGCTTTATTTGGAGCCAAGGCAGGAATAAAAACCAACATTGCTATGCCCGAGGATGCTCCAGAAATAACAAAAACCGAGTGTGCGGTTGCAGGGGCTGCAGTTTATCTTGTTAAAGGGAATATTGCCGATGCCGGAAAGATTATAGGGGAAGGGGCAAAAAAGTATGGATGGTTTGAAGTTTCAACCCTTAAAGAACCTTACCGGATCGAAGGGAAAAAAACAATGGGTTACGAAATCCTGGAGCAAATGAACTGGGATCCCCCGGACTATATCCTGTATCCCACAGGAGGGGGAGTAGGAATAATTGGAATCTGGAAAGCAATTAAAGAAATGAAACAACTGGGATGGATAGATGGAGAAAAGAACCCTAAGATGGTAGCAGTCCAGGCCAGGGGCTGTGCTCCAATAGTGAGGGCTCACGAAAGAGGGGAGAATTTTGCTTCAGAATGGACAGAACCAAAAACCATTGCAGCGGGTATTCGAGTCCCAAAAGCTTTAGGGGATTTCCTGGTTTTAGAGGCAATTAGGGAATCTGGGGGCACCGCAATTGCAGTTAGTGATGAAGAAATAATTAAAGCAATTGTAAAAACTGCTAAATTGGAAGGGATATTTATCTGCCCAGAGGGGGCCGCAAACGTTGTTGCCCTGGAAAAGCTACTGGAGAAAGGATGGATTAAACCCCAAGAAAAAGTATTAATCCTTAATACTGGTTCGGGAATGAAATATTCTACTACTTTAAATTTTGATTTTCCGGTAATGGGTAAAAATGACAGGCTTTAGCAAGTAGCTCCTTCTCCAGGAAGGAAAAATTCCTTCCGGTTTTTTATATTTTTTGCAAGTAATTCCAGATGTTTTTCTTTTTTAATCCAGTCTAACAATTTTTTAGGTGAAGGTTTAAAAAAGATTTACTAAAGGGAGAAAAAATTAAGAAAAGAAAAAGGTAACACGAAAGTGATAACGAATAGTAAAATACTAAACTTACCAAACCAGTCGCAGTAATAATTTTCCGAAACCTGGAAACAGGTTCTCTAAAAAAACCAGCTTAGGAGGAGCAAAAAATATGATACCCCGATTTTCCTATGGGAAAAAAACTCTATTTCTTTTTTTGTTTTTTGTTTTTGTTTTTTATTTACCGGGTTGTGATTCGATTAACAACGATAACTATATGCTTTTTGTAGAGGTTGAGGGGGAAGGGCTTGCTCAGATTTCCCCGGAAAGAACAAGATACAATGAAGGAACTGAGGTCGAATTAAAGGCCGTAACCGCAACCGATGGACAATGGTATTTTTCCCACTGGAGTGGGGATGTAGTTGCTAACGAAGAAGAGATAAGCTTTGTTATCGAAAAAGATGTCGTAGTTGTAGCCCATTTTAAATTAAAAGACGGAGCAGCCTTGGAAGGGAATTTAAGAATCCAGCACACCTGGCCAAACTCTCCGAATTTTTCAGCCAACCAAAATAATAGCTTTCCCTCCGGCGAAATAACCGGGTTTGAGCGTGAATTTGAGTCAGGAGAATTAATCATTCAGATGATGCCTTTTAGTTCCACCGAAGATAGGGCTAATGTAGCCAGAGCTCTTGGGGGAAAAATAAAAGGAGAGATTAGGGAACTGGAAATAATTCTACTTAAAGTACCCGGTGATACCTTTGAAAAACTGGCGGTGGTGAATAATTTGCCAGAAGTAATAAATGCCCAACCCAATTATATTTACCAAAGCCAGAATTCGATACCTAACGACCCCAAGTTTTCTTATCAATGGCACTATCCCCTTATCAGGCTTCCTCAGGCCTGGGAGAAAACAACCGGAAGCGGAAATATTAACATTGCTGTTTTGGATACCGGGGTAGATGGGAAACACCCTGATCTTGATGGAGTTGTTCAGGGCTATAATTTTATCGACGGTAATGAAGATACTATGGACTATCATGGTCACGGGACTCATGTTGCTGGAACAATAATGGCCTCAACAAATAATGACGAGGGAGTTTCCGGAGCAATGTGGCAGGGGCAAATTGTTCCTGTAAAGGTTTTGGGTGATAATGGTGGAGGTTCAACCTGGAGTGTTGCTCAGGGAATATTATATGCATCGGGTCTTTTGGAGGATGTCCCAAACCCCAACCCAGCCCAGGTGATTAATATGTCTCTGGGCGGGAGAGAACGAGATGATGCTCTTGAAAACGCTGTTAGAAAAGCAAGAGAAAATGGGACAATCCTCGTTGCTGCTGCTGGCAATAACAATGAGGAAAAACTTAGTTACCCTGCAGCATTTAAAGATGTAATATCTGTTGGTTCAGTTGCTTACACCTCTTCGGGGGCTCCAACCCGGGCAAAATATTCAAATTATGGAAATGACCTTGATATTGTGGCTCCTGGAGGAGGTTCGGGTAAGGGCGTCCTGAGCACATATTTTTCCGGTAGTGGAGATAGTAAAACCTATGAGTATGCTTATATGGTAGGGACTTCAATGGCTACTCCCCATGTTTCGGGGGTGATAGGACTGATGCTTGCTTCAGGTATGCCGGAAGGAGAGATTCGAGAGACCCTCCATAAAACGGCGATGGATCTGGGGAAAGAAGGATTTGATCCGGAATTTGGCTATGGTCTTATTAATGCTAACTGGGCCGTTAATGAGGTTGACAGTGTAAAAATAATCGTGGGAGAAAGAGATGGTAATACTATAAATGCCCGGGCTGAAAAAACCATTCCTCTTGGAGAAAAATATTTTGAATTTCCCGAAATTGTTCCCGGGGAATACCGGGTTTATGCCTGGATAGATATTGAAGGTAATGGAATTATAGAGCCTGGGGATTACATTGCAGAATCTGATTGGGTTAATTTTGAACCCGGTAAAAAAGTTTCAGTAGAGTTGATTTTAAAAGAGTACTGATTGCTTTTTAAGTACCTGTCTCTTATTTTAGGCAGGTGCTTTTTTTTAACAAGACCTTAACATTAAAAAAAATAGATAGAACCTATGGGAAATTAGGAAAAATTGGTTAAATTTTTAAAGGGTTAAAGGTTTTTATGGGAAAATGTAGAAGATTTACCTTACAAAAAAATTACCCAATTAAGAGAAGGCTTTTATTATAAGAAAACCTTTTTGAGAGCGGTGGTTTAAAGTGGGACTAATAGATAGAAACACCCTTCAGGTTTTCAGCCTTGGCCGCTTTGAAGTGAGAAGAGGCGGACAGCTAATTTCCCGGGAAAACCAGCGCATAAATAAAAGATGGAGACTCTTTCAGATATTAATTACTTTTAAGGGGCAGCCCTTATCTTCCGAACAGTTGTATAAATATCTTTCCCTGGAAGAAAGCGTTAATCCCTCCGAGGCATTGAAAAGTCTCGTTTTTTATCTTCGAAAGTCTTTAGGAAATGATGAAACTGGGGAAAAATATATCCTTTGTTCTCAGGGTCGTTATTTTTTCAATGAAAAATCGAAGTACTGGCTTGATGCTGAAGAATTTGAAAACCTTTGCAAAAAAGCAAGGCAGGTTTCCGAGGAATCTGCAAAAATGGCTATTGATCTCTACCTTGAAGCTCTTTCTCTGTACCGGGGGAATTTTTTGGCCGATGTTCCTCGGGCTTACTGGGCTATTTCAACCCGCAACCATTTTCGAGAACTCTACTTAAGGGCAATGCTGGAAGCAAATGAACTTCTTAGAGAAGAAGCAAGATTTGAAGAAGCCTGGGGACTTTGTGAAGCAGCTCTGCGTATAGTTCCTTTGGAAGAAAAACTACATACCAGCTCCCTCAAAGCCCTGATTGATGGAGGTAAGGCGGGGCTGGCTCTTGTTCATTATGACGAGGCGGCTTCCTTGTACAAAGAAAATGGATTGGATGTCCCCGCCAACCTTAAGAAACTCGGAGAATCACTAAAGAAGGAAAATATTACCCCCGGAGATCCCGAGGAAATTTTGGAAAAGTTAAATTTAAATAAGAGAGATGAAGGAGCCTTTGAAAGCGATTTGGAGAGTTTTTCATTGATTTATGAATTGGAAAAAAGCCGTAGTGAAAGAAGGCAAAAACCAGCATACCTTTTAAATTTGACTCTTAATGGTGAATCTCCGGTCTCTGAGGTTGATAGGGTTGGGGATAAATTAAAAAAGTTGTTAAAGAAAAATTTAAGAAAAGGAGATGTTTTTTGCAACTGGAGTCCTCGGATTTTTCTTGCAATCCTCTTAAATGTACCTTTGGGAGAGATTGACAAAATAATGGAAAGAATAAGAAATAATGTTTCCCAGGAATGTCCTGATACCGAACTGGAATTTAAGTTCAGGTGGAAGAAAATTTAAGGGGCCCGAAAAGGGCCCTTTTTTTATTTTGAGAAGGTGTGCTTGGTTTCAGTTAGTTATTCTAAAGTTGAATTTTTTCTTATAACCTTAATCTAACCTGATTTTAACCCTTGAATAACTGACAGACTAAACTAGTGGTGATATACTTTCATTACAGAAGGTGAATAAGGTAATTCGTGAAATTGCTGTCGGGGAATAGGAGGGTTTCAAAGTGAGAAATGAAGGTATATTTGCTGAAAAAGAACCCAAATTCTCCATTAAAATAGTTTCCCGAAATGGGCTCGACATTCAGGGAGAAATAATAAATATAGAAACCGGTGCCAAGGAACAATTCAATGATTTTTTGGAACTTGCTATAATAATGGAAAAATTTTTTGAGCTTCTTAACCCTGAGCTTGCCTTAGAAAACGCCAGGTCCTGGGATAGTGATGAAGGTTCCGTTGATAAGCAGGGAGAGCGTTTGTTTAAATTTATGCGAAATTTAAAGCCTTTTTATAATGAGCTAGGGAGTGAAGACATTGTCCCCAAAAAAAGGTGAAAAGAAAAAGAAAATTGGTTCTACGGATTTCCTGATTCGTATCCAGTTCCGGCAGCATGCAACCTGGCAGGGGGAAATCCAGTGGCTGGGGGTTAAGCATGAACGGAGGCGCTTTTTCCGCAGTTTTTTGGAAATGGTCATGTTAATCCAGGAAGCATTGGAAAAGGAAGGGAAAATTGAACCGAGCATTTCCTTGCAAAGCTGGGATGAAATCCAGAATGACCTTTTAAAAGCAAAGCCGGCAGAGTAATTAAAAGGGTTGGGTGAAAATTATGAAAAAGAAAATCGCCTTGCTGATTTTTATAACCTTATACCTGATAGCATCATCGGCAGGAGCGGCTGGACGGCCAGCAGTTGACTTCGGCACCTATACCGCCCCAGAAAAAATAACCAAGACGGTGGCGGCTCTTGTGCCCCTGGTCGATGAGGGGGTGGAGTACCTTGAGGTGTGGCTGGAAAGTTTACCCACCACAGAAGATCGGTTGCTCACCCTGGAAGGGCAGCGGTTGAAGTTAGAAACCCGTGGAGGAATATACTGGGTGGCTATGGACCCGGTCGCTATTCCCACGGAACCTAAACAGCTGACCGATGAAAATACAGCCGCCTTGCCGTTATTGCTAAATTTCACAGTTAAACCCCAGGACAGACCTGGAGAATATAGAACAAATCTTGTTATTCGCCAAATGGGTAGTGAAGGAATTATTAACGAAAGAATGCTTCCCATTAGTTTAAAAGTTGGTCCCTGGGTGAAGATTGAAAAAACTATTGGAGAGGTTGTTGTAGGAAGTTGGGGAGAGGAACCGGGTACTTTAATCAACCGGGTCCCGGGGGAAATAAGGGTAGCTTCTAACTTTTCCTGGCAAATTTTCCTGGAGTGCTATCTGGAAGAAGGTTTAAAGTCTGGAGATCTGGAGCTTTTATTGGTAACTCATGAGGATAGTGGGTTTGAGGTTGTGAGCAAAAAACCTATTCAACTTAAAGAGGGGCAAATGCTTCTCGGGGGTGGGGGTCCTACAATTAAAGAAGATGGATATTCCTGGGTTAAAATCCCCTATTTTTTAAAAGTTAAAGATTACATTACCATCCCTGCGGGGAAGTTTGCCCTGCCGATGGCTTTCAGTGTAAGAGTGGTGGAGGATTAAGATTTTAAAAGGGGGTGATTATTAAGTAAGAGCAAGGATTGATAAGGAGGAGCGGTCTTTTTTAAGACTTACTTTTCTCATTGGAGGTTATGACGCCCCGCTTTTTAATTGGTCACCAATAGGGTGGGGTCGAGCCAGTGGTGAAACCGGCCAAAAAAAGAAAAAAATCCAATGAGGAGGAAAAAGAAAAATGAAAAAACTGTTAGTATTGTTTTTGACAATAAGTGTTATTATGGTTCTATCTTTAACAGTGCTTGCTGAGGCTCACCTTGACCCACCTAACTATGACCTTCCTGATGAATGGTGCGAAATGCCCCCAGACGGCTGGAGTGCCTGGGTTGCGGGCGAAGGCATATTTGAGGGTTACGAAGAATCCAAATTCACCAACTTTTTTGAATATGCCAGAAATGAAGATACAGATTACAATGTAGTTGTTGAAGGAGTTACCGTTACAGGAGTAATTGACGATCTGTGGGGAGTTCAGCGGGGAATTATCTATGTTCCTGCCCGCTTGTATATCCCCTGCTACCTGGAAATGCACCTGGTAGGTAATGGTGGAAAAACAAAAGTTAAAACCCTTGGTGTTGATTCAGACCCATACGATAATATAATTCGCCACGGAAGTTACGATGTAATTATGCTTTTCCATCCCGGCTTAACCGGGGTAGTAGATGAAGATTGGGCCTTTGTGGATGCTCGCGACGGACAGCGGCTTTTCTCCTCAATCGGCCCCGGTTCCGATGATGATCCTGATAACGCAAAAGTGTTCATTCACGCCTGTGATATCTTCCGTTTGGACTTCTATGGAAATATTCAGCATAATATTAGTGTTAAAGCCGAACCCTTTACCAACCATCGGGATCAAGATAATGAAGACGAAGTATTCCTTCAAATGAGATACAATCTAAATAGCATGGATGATGGAACCTGGAGCCAAACCAAAGAGGTTACACCTAATAACTTTGCTCCACAAGGTGGTTTTGACCCCTGCAGTCCCAACACAATGTATTTCCAATTCAGGGTTCCCTGGGTCCATATGGAAGCCGGTGAATACCGAACAATCGTTACCTTCTCTATCTATAATATCTAAATAACCTGACTGTTTTGGGTTTTTAGGAAAAAGAAATGAATAAGGGGTTGGTGTTTCCGCCAGCCCCTTATTAATCCAAGGAGTGGTTTGAAATGGCCTGCCCAATAAATAAAAACCTGATAATTTTATTCTCCCTCTTTTTTCTGGTTTTCTTTGGTTTTTGTCTTCCGGGGGAAGCAAGTGTAAGGGTGGAGCCTTCCCGGTTTATTCTCCATGTTGCTCCGGGAGAAAGAGACACAGGTGCTATAACAGTGACAAATTATTCTCCTTTCCCGGTTACCTTAGATGCTGTTTATTATGATTGGGAAATGGATGAAGAATTTGAGTTAGTTCACTATGACAGGGGGACCTTAAAAGAAACCCTGGATGGTTTGATTCGTTTTAATCCTAGGCAGTTTACTTTAGAACCAGGGCAATCCCAGGTTGTTAGGTTCACAGTAGAGTTTCCGGAGGAAAAGGATGAACAATTTGAACGCAGGGGCATTATTTTTTTTGAACATTTAGAAGAAGACCCGGACTTTGAGGGGACCGGTGCAATGTTAAAAACCATGATCGGGACCACTATCTACATCAGGCCGGTTGAATATATATTTAGCTTTAGGGTTATTGAGAATCATGTTGTTACGGCCCCCAGTGGACAAAAATTTGGAGCATTACTTTTGGCTAATGCATCTTTAGTCCACGTTCGTTTTGAAACAACCTTCAAGGTCTTCAACTCAGATGGGGAAGTGGTTGAAGAAGGGAAAATCCCGGAGTTAGTAATTTTACCCGAACAAGTAAGGCCCCTATATTTCCCCCTGCAAAGAGTTTATTCTCCCGGTGATTATCGCATAGTTATTGAATTTGATTTTTTTGCGATAGGCCGAAAAGTTACCGAAACTATTCCTTTTCATGTGGGAGACTGAAGGAAGGAGCTTTTAAATGCAAAAAACAACCATTTCAATTCTTGCTTTGGCTCTGATCCTTTTAATTTTTGTCTTTTTCCAGAATCCTTTGCTTAAAGCCTTTGAAGAAGAAACCAGTTTTGTTTTGTTGATAATTAGAACTGAAACCAGGGAATTAATTAGGGACGACTTTTTTGAAATTTTTGACATGGGAGATTATATATTACTGCCAGTTGCTTATATTTCCAATTATCTTGAAATGCAGACTAGATTTTTTCGTGAGGACAATATACTCCTGGTTGAACATCTCCCCAGTGGTCGGAGTTCCAAAGTAGACTTTAAAACAGAGACTTATGAGGGTTACCCTGAGTTATCTGAACACTCTCCAGTTCAACATGAAGGGGACTTTTTTGTTTCGTCAATTTTCCTGGAAAAATTGACCGATGTAAATATTTCCTGGCAACCCCGGAGACAGGAAGTAATAATAACCATAGATTTGCTAGAAGATGATGTAATTTCTGATGATGAATTAGATGATCCTCTCGATCAGTTTAGAGTAATTACCCTTGTACCCGATACTTTTGGGCCTGAAAGTTCATTAGGTTCAATACAATATAGAGTTAGTGGTTTGGCAAATATTACTCAAGATGGGAACTGGAATTTTTCTAGCAGACAAAGGTTTAATGTTCACGGGAGGCTTCAGAACTGGGCGGTTTCTTTAGGCCTTTCCTCCACATATAATTTTACTCGCTCAGAATTATCTTTAAGTATTCCGCTCCTGCGGGCTACTCTCCAGGAAGAGAACTATAGGATTGTTTTAGGGGATAGTAGAATTAGCTATCCAGCTACTCTTGGGAATAAGGCTCTGAGGGGTTTTAATTTTCAAACCCCGGGTAGTTTTTCGCCTAAGCAAAGGTCTTTTACAAATATTTCAGGGTTTGCAGAAAAAGACTCCAGGGTGTCTCTGTTTGTTAATGGGAAACTTATCGGAGAACAAGTTATTACTGATGAGGAAACCTATTTGTTCCCGAATGTTTCTTTAGAAATAAGGTTAGCCAATAGAGTTTTAATTGTTATTGAAAACCCTGATGGAACAAAAGAAATAAGGGAAAGGAAAATTGTCGGCCATCCTGAGGTTTTTCGGGAAGGTACCAATGAATTTGGTTTAGCTGCAGGTTTGCACGGGAGAGTAGATGATTATGATGGAAACATGTTGGGTGCTCTTTATTACTATGCAGTTTCCAATGACCTTTCTCTAAATTTTGAAGCATTGCGATTGCAGAGAATAAGCAATGAAGAATATCAGCTTCCCGAAGTTGGCCTTTCTACCGGTTTTACTGGAAGGCCCTGGAGCAGTGCTGTTTTAGGATTTGACTTATTAATGGGTGGGTTTGCTTATGATCTTGAGTTTGGGTTCAAAACTTACTTTTTGCAGGGATTTACAAGGGGTTATCTGGAGGGAACTTATTTTCATGTTCCATTAAAGGCAACCCGAACTTTGAGGGAAATTCCGGGTCAGCGTTTGCTGGTAACTGGAGGATATAATCTCACCCCGAGATTGGCTTTAAGGCTCCAGGGTGATTTTCGCCGTTCTTTTCCTGATATGGTTTTTTCAACCCTTGATAGAGGAACTTTAACTTTTCTTTACCGGAACCCATTATTGGGGAATTTCTCTTTTTCTTTAATAGGTGGGCAAAGGGAATTTGATTATGAAGTTGGAGAAAATGTTTTTATTAGAGTGGAAGCAAGGGATGCTGGTTTTAGGGCTCAATATTCTCTAAGAAGAAATATATACAACTGGAATTTGTCATTAGGTTACCTTGCCGGACAACTTAATCTCCCAGATGGAACATCAATGAGGGAAGATAATTTGGATATGGAAGTTGAACTTTCTGCCCAGTTAACCTCCACAATGCTTGTAACGGGAAACATAGAATTTGATATGAAATTAATTGACCAGGAGTTAGAGGGAGGAAGTTTGAATTTGGAGGCTAGTTCAAACTATAGTTTAGGCCCGGATTCTTTTTTATCGGGAAGAATTAGTTCGGATTTGTTTTTTGATGAAACTGGGCTAACCGAATTAGAAAGAGGGGAAACAACTGCGGGGGTTGAATTTTTGCACTTTTTTGATTATGATACAAATTTTCGAGTGGGAGGGTATTATAATTGGTATCCTTATCTTAACGCTTCATTTTTTTCCGCAGATGGTTCACTTTCCTATTTTTGGGCCGACAGGCGGGGAAGAATAAATTTGAATTTGGGTATTATTACCCCTATGGTTGACAGGGAGTCTTATCAGTTTACAGCAGGAACAAAAATCAGCTGGGAATTTGAATCTGGCCTGACAGCTGAATTTGATGCCAGAAGAGCTTACCAAACAATTTTTGATGCTGACCCAATTTATTCATTCGAATTAGGTTTTTCCCAGGTCCTTGGTTTTAGTTCGGGGAGAATGGTTGGGCAAAAACATACAGGTTCAAATCTGCATAACAATTTTATTGCAGGCCTTGTTTTTCTTGATCTAAATGGTAATGGTGTTTACGACGAGGGAGAACCCCTTTTAGAAAACATTCCCCTTTTGGTTAGGGGTATCAGCAGGAGTACGGATAAAAACGGAAGGTTTCTTTTTGAAAACTTGCTTCCAGGGGTTTACGAAGTTAAATTTGATGAAACAACTCTTCCTGCAGACTACACAATTGTAACTGGACCAAAAGTAGTTGAAATAAGGGAAAATGAAAATTTCTTCCTGGAATTTGGAGTTACCGCAAACGGTATTATATCTGGTAGGGTGTTTTTGGATCGGAATCTAAGCGGAACTTTTGATGCAGGAGACGAACCAATGTCTTTTGTTGGGATTTATATTGAAACACTGGACAGAGTTATTTATACAAGGCGGGATGGGACTTTTTATCTGGAAAATGTCCCCTTGGGAGAGCATAAATTGCGGATTTTAGACGAGACTCTGCCAGCCTTTACCTCAGCAGGAGAACTAAGTGAGCTTTCAGTAACACTATCTCCAGAGCAGCTTTCTGTTGAAAATTTAATAATTCCGATTGGATATGATTTTTAGTGAAGTAAGGGTTTGGGAATTTTAATTTTGCCAAAGTTTAAAACAGAAAATAAGAATCAGATCTAGCCTGGAGGGAGTTCTGCAAATAATCTTTTTATTTTGATTTGTCTGGGGGAGATTAATTATTCAGCTTTTTAGAAAAGAAATTTTCCAGGTAAAAAAGCAAAATTGTTCTCTTTTCTTTATCCCATAGGATTGAAGATTAAATATTCTTTTAGGACTTATTAACTGAACTTAACTTTGGGAAAAGGGGTGAATGGAAATGTTTAAAAGCCGTTGGGGAAAGAAATTAGCTTTATTGATAATTGTATTTTCTGTCTTGCTTATTTTCTTTTTAAGCCCTGTTGTTATTAATGCAGAAGAAGAGTTGGAGCCCAAATTTGTGTCCCTGGTAGTTCTTTTAGATAAAGAAATAATTCTTACCGATTATTTTTTCGAAATTTTATTTGTAGAGGAAAAGGTATTAATTCCCCTTCGTGCTTTTTCCGAAAGATTGGGTTTAAATTACGAGTATTTGCAGGAAATGTACTACCAGCATTTTCCCGGGGTGGTATTGCCCTACCCAATTGATTTTGACCCCTTTACCGGTGTCTTTATTGAGCACCCCCCATGGGGGATGGAAACACAAAAAGTTTTTAGGGGGGAGCTTTTTGTCTCGCCCGAGGCAATTGAATTCCTTACGGAAGTTCTGATTACCTGGGATCCTGTAAATCTTGAATTAAGCGTGGATATGTTAAATATCAGATTGGAATATATCAAAACCCCCTTGGAACAATTAATTGATCCCCGTCCCCCTGTTGTGGAAAAAATTCCCGATGTTGTTGGACCTGATTTTTCAATAGGCTCAATTCAATATACAGTTGGGATTGAATATAAATGGATTGATGAAGATAAACAGCAAACATCTTTGAACCAAACCGCAACTTTCCATGGAAGATTAGGAGACTGGGCTTTTTCTGTTAGGGAAAAAGGGACTTACGATTTTACTGAAGGCGAACTTGATTTTACCGTTCCCTTGCTTCGCCTCCGTTACACAGAAGACGATCAGTTAATAGTAATTGGGGATAGCCGGGTTTTCATGAATCAAACACTTGGAAGGAAAAGCTTCCGGGGTTTTTTATATCAAAATCCCGAGTTAAGAATTAGTGCAGTCAGGTCTTTTACTTCCATTTCGGGAGAAGCCCGCCCCGGGGATACTGTTAACCTCTATGTCAATGACAGGAGGGTGGACGGAGTTTATATTTATAGAGGAGAAGATTCCTATATTTTTGAGAATGTTTCCCTTGTTCCAAACAGGACAAATAATATTAGAGTGGAAATTCGGAGGTTTGATGGGGAAATTGTTGAGATTGAGAAACAAATTCCCGGGAGCCCAAATATTTTGGAAGAGGGAGTTTGGGAGTATCTTGTTTTTGTTGGCAGATACGGGGGAACTGATGGAAGGGATTATAAAGGTGATATTTTGGGACAAGAAGTCAAAATTGCCCTCTCCGATAGCATAACTGGAACCTGGGAATTTGGGGGCCTAAGGGATTTTGATTCCAGCGGGGACCCAAAAGATTTTTTCGAAGTGGGTAATGTTATGGGAATTGCTTTTTTGCCTTTTGAAATCCCTCTCGTTGTTTCTTTGGACTGGCTTCTCGGAGGAGAATTTAATAACCTTGCCCATGGGGCAAGATCAGAAATTGTTTATACTCTTGAAAACGGTTATTTTGAACTGGGTTTCTCCTATGTCCCCCCGCCGGTAACAATAGGTGTAAGAGAAAAGCCTGGTGCAATTTTTTCGGGTTTTTTAGATTATGAGCTTAATCCAAACTATGGTTTAACTTTATTTGGAGAACTTTACAGGCCTTTGGGGGACATGGAATATAAAACGGGGCAAAGGGTAGAAACAACCGTAAGTTACAGGGATGGAAGGAGATTATCCCTTTCAGTTACAGGGGGAGTTGGCCACCGTTTTTATATTGACAAAGATAATCAAGGTCAGGATCGTTACAATGATATTGTAGACCTGGATTTAATTTTTGAGCACCGGTCATTTACTCCCGGGGGATCTACTCGAAGCAAAATTGGGTTTTTAGGGGGTTACCTATTTTCTGGTGATCATCACCCTTATTTATTGTCAAATTTGATTGCAGACCTTGGTTTTACAAGAAACCTTACCGAAACTTTGCTTGTAGGGGGAAGTACCAGCACATCTGCCTACTGGCTGGGTACAGAATTTGAAGAACTGGAACTAAAAGCTGATGGTAGAGCCAGATTTACAGCCAGTGATAACTTAATAATTACGGGAACCGGTTTAATTGAAGGGAGCAGGGAACCGGAAAATGGTAACCAGGTGGAACCGGGGAAAATTGAATTTGGTGTTTCTGCTACCTACTATTTTTCCCGGCAATTTTACACCACAGGCGAGTTGAAATTAACTCGATTGCCTCAAACTGAAGATAGTTTTTATTCAACCAGGGGGACAGTTTTCTATAACAACCCGGATTTAAACCTCAGATTGACTCTGCGGGGAGAATATCTATCTCCAACAAACTCAAGAGAAGTGCCTCAGATAAGGGCAAGTATAAGCACCACAAAAATTTTGGAATCTGGATTGGGAATTACCCTGGATGCCAGTCGGACTTACCGTTCTGCAACAGCCGTAGAACCCGAATATAATGTTGGTTTCTCAATTAACCAGACAATTGGGTTTGCTGGTGGGAATATTTTTGGGCAAAGGTATCCTTCGGGTACAGATCATATCTCCTTTATTTCTGGGGTTGTTTTCCTTGATGAAAATGGAAATGGAGTATGGGATAAAGGAGAACCTCTTTTAGCAGAAATTCCAGTTTTGTTAGATCGAAGAAGGATAAACACAGACGAAAAAGGACAGTTTTTGTTTGAAAGATTAAGGCCAGGTCTTTACGAAGTAAGTATTGACTCCGCACAACTTCCAGGAGAGTACAGCATTATTACTCCGAAAAAAGTTGTTCAAATTAGAGAAAATGAAAATATTTATTTAGAGTTTAGTGTAATAAAAACCGATTAAAATTTAACGAGAGATCAATAAAGATTAAAGTAAGGAGGGAGAACGCTTTTGCGCTGTCCCTCCTTTGTTCAATGTGGAATCGGATTTATTGTAGAAAACCAAGCCTTATTTTTTTAAGGGCAGAAAATTAGATAAGGGGGAAAAAGAGTTGGAAATTTGTAAAGAAACAATCATTCGTGTGAAAGTTTTCTCCGGGAAACATAATACAGAATAGTCTTCTAAGGAGATGTGGGTACAGGAACGAAAAATCAATAAATTTCTTGGGAGAAGAGCACCCCTGGATTTTTTTAGTAAAGCAGGTTTGGTTGTTAAAGTTGGAACTGTTTGAAATTGTGGAACCTGAAACAGCAATGGTTTAATAGGACCTTTGGAGTTTGATTAAGGAAGTTCTGTGGATGGCTACTAGCATCTTTTTCCAGGTTAATAATTTAGTTGCTAACTAAACTTATTTTTTCCCCTGAAGGAAAAACCCTGAGAAAAAAGAAAAAAATAATAATTCCCCTAAGAAAACTTATTAAAATTTAGGGTAAATAAGAGAAGGTGTTTTAAATGATTATTAGTGCCAGTAGAAGAACAGATATCCCTGCTTTTTTTCCCAACTGGTTTATGGATAAAATCCGCAGGTCATATTGTTATGTTCCGAATCCCTTTAACCCAAAACAGGTAAAAAAAGTGAGCTTGAAAGTTGAGGATGTTGATCTTTTTGTTTTCTGGACAAAAAATCCTGAGCCCTTTTTTCCTTATCTGGATGAACTTGATGGGAGGGGGTTCAAATATTATTTTCTTTTTACCCTTACGCCATATGAAAAACCTTTAGAACCTTTTCTTTTTGGATTAAAAGATCGGGTAAGGGTTTTTAAAGAGTTGGCGAAAAAAATTAGCCCAGAAAAAGTAATCTGGCGCTATGACCCAATTATTTTTACCCCTGAGATGAGTTATGATTACCACCTGGAGAGATTTTCCCAGCTGGCAAGTTTATTAAAGGGAGCTACCCAGAGGGTAATATTTAGTTTTTATTCTCCTTACCCGGGTTCTGAAAAACGATTAAAGGGAGAAGGAATAGAGCCAGCAATTGGGGAAAAGTTTGCCGGGGAAAGAATTGGTTTCCTTGGAGAAATGCATGAAATAGGCGAGAAAAATGGAATGATTTTGACAGGTTGTGCAACCCCGGAGATTGAAGAAACTCCAGCAAAGCAAGGAAAGTGTATTGATGAGAGATTTATAAATGAAATTTTTAAATTAGAACTATGTGGAAAAAAAGATACAGGACAGCGCAGTAATTGCAGGTGTATTCCTAGCCAGGACATTGGTGTTTATGATACATGTTTACATGGGTGTCTTTATTGTTATGCCCGGGGGACAAGAAACAGGGTAAAAAGAAACCTTTCCAAACATAGAACCCAATCTTCTTGTCTGGTTGGATAAACAAGGAAGGCTCTCAAAGGAATGAAACATCATAATGGGTGGGATTTTGGGGCATAGGGAGCTTTTCAAAAGGAAAGAAAAAAGTTTTATATTTAACTTTTAACCAGGCTTTTCTTTCGGCAAAATCTAGTGGAGTTTCCTTGGCGTCCCGAATAAAAATAAAAAAGTCAACTTCTTCTTCCATCGCGAACCTGCGAGCACCTTCCAGAAGAATAGGAAGGTCTTCTTTTTTCCGGATATCAAAATCATATAAAAACCAGTTTTTAATTGCTTCTCCTTTACGGGGTATCCGGGGAAGAGAAATAATTGGCGAAAAGAAGGAGAAGACAGGCCGTGCCATTTTGAAGAATGTGGGGATTTCCAGGGCCCGGAAACGGTACTGGGAAGTTGTATCCCAGATTTTTAGAGATGAATCCCCATGGCTTATTTTCCCTGCAAAAAATGCCTCTCGGCTTTTGGAAAACCAATCTCCGTTATCATAATGTGGAAAGAAATCCAGGGTGCCTTTTTGTGATTTAACTTTTAAATATTCTTCCCAGGAGTTTATTTTTCCCTGGATTTTGGCCTGATCTCCGCTGGAAGAAAAAGAACGGAAAAGGGGAAGGGTATAAAATATTTTTTCTCCTACAGGTTTTGCTCCGACCCGCTGGATAATATTTAAGGAGCGAGAGTTATCTTCTTTGACAAAACCAAAAATAAACCTGATCTGCCTGGCTTCCATTTCTTTTTTAATTTCAATCCAGATCCGGTACATAGCCCGGTTCAGGCTTTTTATTTCGGGATTTGACCTCCAGTCAAAAATATAGCCAGCTTTTGTTTCCTTCCCGGCAAGAGTTACATTAACAGGTCCTACACCCATTACCCCTAAAATTTCCCCATTGGTTTCATCCTCTGCAAGGTAGATAATTGAATCGACAAACTTATTGGCCCGAAAGAGGTAATCATCCCTCTCAGTAACAATTCTGAGTTTTTCTCCCTGGCCGGCTTTTTTTTCAAGTTCAATTAATTTTTCGTTATCTTTTTTTTCGACTGGTCTGATTAACATTTTTTGCTCCCCCTGATCTTTTTTTGTATTTTCTTTCTCCGAAGGCAAATAACCTTCAATAAAATTTAAAAAAGTAAACATAGTTAAAGGAAATTTTTCCTCAGCAGAGAAAAAGTAAATATAATTAAATAAGAACCGCAGGGGGTAAAAAATGCAGGCCTTAATATCTACTATGATCAGTCCCACCAGTCTTTTTATTGCTCGTAGATTAAAAGATTTAGGTTTTGAGGTAACGGCGGCAGACCCAAACCCCAGGGCTTATGGGTTATACTCCAACGCGATAACTAAAAGGGTCACCCTGCCATCTTTAAGGACGAATCCCGAGGCTTATGTTGAGAAAATTATTGACGAACTAAAAAAAGGAAATTACGAAATTTTTATCCCAACCCTTGAATGCGGGTACCTTCTTTCCCATTACCGGGAGGAAATTAACCGTTATTCAAACATGATTTCCATGCCTTTTTCTGATACCATGTTTTTACACAACAAGGCAAATCTGCATGAAATTTCCCGGCGAACCGGAGTTCCTTGCCCCGAGGAAACTTTTGCTCCGGAAAACTTAAAGGAAGCAGAAAAATATTGCAGGGGGTTGGGTTTTCCGGTGGTAATAAAACACAGAACCGGGCGGAATGGAAACG
>PUKG01000206.1 GCA_003550445.1 Halobacteroidaceae bacterium | reverse complement strand
GGACACGCCTGCTCATATAACCTTTTACCGGGGCATGACTTAAACCATGTTTTTTTACCTTAATCAGGTCTCTCCGGGAAAAAATCCCTTCAATCCCCTTTTCTCCAACTATTACAAGGCCGTTGTGCCCGTAAAACTCCATTAATTCTTCGGCTTTTTCTACAGAAGTATCAGGGGTCACTGTTTTTACCGGACTGGACATAATATCACTTGCCATCTGTTCTGTAATTATTGTTTCCTCCAGGTACTCTCTGAGAACCCTTACCAGGGTTTCCGCGTCCATATCGCGGGAAAGAGCTGAACCTGCCCCCCTGTGTCCTCCTCCCCCGAGCTTTTCCATTACCGGGCCCAGGTCAATTTCTGGGACAATGGCTCTACCTACAACAAATTGCCTTTTTTGATTTTCCAGGATTAAAAAAACCGCATCAGCATCCCTGATATCCAGAAGGGTTTGAGCAATTTGATTGAGCCCGCTAAGATAATCTTTCTGTTGCTGACGGAAAATATGGATGCTGAAACCTTTTATTTTCCAAACTTCTCCTCGATCCAGAAGTTCATTTAAAAGATCCTGTTGTTGTTGGTTCAGGGGGAGGTGCAAAAATTCCCGTAAAATAAAAATATTGAAACCTTCCTCCCAGAGATATAAAGCCGCCCGAAAATCATCTATTGAAGTATAATCAGCAGTGAAAGAAAGTGTATCGCTATAAATTGCAATTGCGGCAAGAACTTTTTCCGGCTCCGTTAATTTTATTCCTTTTTCCCTGATTTTTTCCAATAAAATTGCTGTGGTGGAGCCAACTTCCTTTACAATTCCCTCGGCTCCTTCCGGGAGCTCAAAAGGAGGGTGATGATCAAAAATTATAAGACGAATATCGGAATCGGTTTTGAAAGGGACTTTCTGCGTATCAACAAGGATTAACTCTTTTATTTTTTCTTCCTCCGTTATTTCTTCCAAAAAATCAAACTCATCCCGGTAAAGGGCAAGAAAATCCTGAACTCCTTTTCCCAACCTTTGGGGGAGGAAAACCTTAAAATCAGGGTATAGTTTTTTGGCCAGAATCATGGAAGCCAGACCATCAAAATCCGTTAAACTATGGCTTGTTATTGCTTTCATATCCCTCTCCCCCAGTCCAAACTAATTATAACACAAACTAACCATTAAAGTTAATGCCGTGGCGTTGCATTTTGTTATATAAAGTTGTTCTTGCTACCTTTAACAGACGGGCCGCTTCAGTGCGATTACCTCCGGTTTTATGCAAAGCCTGCAGAATTGTCCTTTTCTCGGCTTCCTCAACGGATCTATCAAGAGACATTCCCAATTCTTCTCCCTTTTCTCCTGGTTCCTCTTCAACTTCTACCTGAAGAGTGTGGGGAAGATAGGATGAAAGGATGATATTTCCCTCGGATAGGTTAATTCCACGTTCCAGGACATTTTCCAGTTCTCTAATATTTCCCGGCCAATCATAATTTAGCATTAACCTCAAGGCTTCATCTGATACTCCGGTGACTTCCTTACCAACTTTGGCGGCGAGTTTGGGAAGGAGAAAACGAATTAAATCAAGGATGTCGTCTTTTCTTCTGCGCAAAGGAGGAATAATCAGGGAAATTATATTTAAACGATAATAAAGATCCTCCCGAAACTCCTTTTTTATCATGGCTTCTTCCAGGTTTTGATTGGTTGCAGCAATAATCCTTAAATCCAGTTCAATTGGTTCAATTCCCCCAAGCCTTTGAATGGTTTGATCCTGGAGCACATGAAGCAATTTTGCCTGCAGGGAAAGACTCAGATCCCCAATTTCATCAAGAAACAGGGTTCCTCCGTTAGCCATTTCGAATTTTCCAAGTTTCCCGCTCTTTTTTGCCCCTGTAAATGCACCATCCTGATAACCAAACAATTCACTTTCCAAAAGAGATTCGGGTATTGCCGCACAGTTAACCTGGACAAAAGGCCCATCCTTTCTGTTGCTCGCCTCGTGAATCCCCCTGGCAAAAAGACCCTTTCCCGTTCCGCTTTCCCCCAAAAGAAGAATAGTTGAATTGGAACGGGCTGCTCTGTCAGCCATTCGAACAACATTTAAAAATTCGGGATTGTTCCCGATTATTTTAGAAAATTCTGGTGGTTTTCGGTAATCACCTGTAAGCCGATCTTCCAGATTCCTGACCGTTTCCAGGGCCCTATCCCGCTCTGTGGAAAGGTTTTTTAATTCTGAAATATCCTCAATTAAAAGTAATCCCCCGATTATTTCATCCCCATGAGCAAGGGTCCTTGTCCCGCAGCGTACCGGAACCCCATTGAGCTCATATTCAACCATTGAGTTTATTTCTTTATCCTCCTGAAGGTATTCAATTAATTGGACAATTTCCTCATTCTGGGGGTGGATTTCTCTCAAGTTTCGCCCGCGAAGGTGAGGAACAGGCGCAGTTGGCCCCTTTGCTCCATATCGCTTACCCTTAAGGATATCTCCCATATCCTCTCCGCGAGCAGTATAACCCCTGGCCTGGTAAAATTTTACCTCTCGGGTTTCCCCATCAAGAATGACCATGTGTCCTGCAGCAAGCTTATAGTCATAGGTGAATTGCTGGCGATCAACCTTAATATTCATAATCTTTCTTCCTCGGTCCAGGAGGAGTTCTATCGAGCGCCCTTTCCATTCTGACTTAAAGTGGGTTTGAAGCTGTTCCCGGGGGGCTAACTCTAAATAACCTTCGCCATTTCGAGCTCCAAATTCCCCCATGGCCAAAAAGCCCTGCCTGGATTCAACATCTCCCGGAGGGATTCCAATAACATTTAAACTATTTGGTTTTAGCTGACCATCGTCTTCTCCAAGGGCATTGTCAATTATTAACACCATATCTCCCGGCATAAGCTGCCCGGGGGAGTGCCCGGGTCCTACCCGGGGATCAATCCCGAAAATCGAGCGGGCAGTATCGTTATAAACAATAATTTTCCCCTCCCGGTCAACAACAATAACCCCTTCTTCAAGGTGATTGGCAACCAGAGCCAGCAGGTCAATGCCGGCTCCATCCCAGGATTCACCCATTTCTTTTACCCCCTTGCCTGGTTTACAAACATCTGGAAAAGCTTGAAGGTTTTTTCATCTTTTTCCCAGAGGTGTTCGGGATGCCACTGCACCCCAACCAGGAATTGATTATCTTTAGATTCGATGGCTTCAATAACACCATCCTTAGCCCTTGCACTTACAATAAATCCAGGAGCAGGCTCCTTTACCGCTTGATGATGATAGGAATTTACTTTGGCGGAATTTCCCGAAAAAATCTTTTCCAGCAACGTGCCCTTTTCTATTTCAATTGAATGAGTAGCATGCCAGCGTGGTGCGTTTTGGGAATGCTTAATTAAATCTTTATCAATTTGAGCGGTTATATCCTGATATATTGTCCCACCTAAAACAAGGTTAATAATCTGACAACCCCGACAAATCCCAAAAACAGCTTTTCCCTGTTCCATAAAACTCTCCAGAATGGTTTTTTCGAAATAATCTCTTTCCGGATCAACCCTTCCCAGTTTTGGGTGAGGTTCTTCAGCAAAAATCATTGGATCCATATCCACTCCCCCCGAGATTAAAAGGCCATCAAGATTTTTGGCCATTTCCTTAATCTCGTTTTCTTCCTGGAGAAGGGGTAGAATAACAGGGATGCCTCCAGCTTTTGCGACCCCTTTAACATAATGTTTTCCAATCTGGTAATTAGGAGGGTTATCTCCTTTTTCCTGGGTTGAAGTAATTCCGATTAGTGGTTTTTTGCTCATTGTTTTTGCAGCTCCTTTTTTGGCCAAAATTTTGAACATAATTCTTAGATAATTTCGAGAAAACACCGTATTTACCTTCCCGAATGTTTATTTTTTTATACAAAATTGTAAATCCAGAAAATTTTAATAACAAAGATTCTTATAACTCCTCAAAAAACAAAATGATTTCTTTTAATTTAAAAAAATAAAACCGCCGGGAATTCCCGGCGGTTCATTAGTTAGAGAGCAAGATACTGGTCTTCATCTTTTTGAAGGTGAGCAGGTAACTCCTGTCTTTGTAATAGATCTTCATAGGTTTCGCCTTTTATTAAGGTACTGGCTCTCCCGTTTCCTACCAGGACCACAGGAGGGCGGGGTAAACCATTATAATTTGAGGACATTGCATAAGTGTATGCACCCGTGCAGGTTACAACAAGTAAATCGCCAGAATTAATTTTTGGTAGTTCAATATTCTTAATTAATATATCACCGGATTCACACAGGCGACCCGTAATAGTAACTTTTTCTTTAGGGCGCTTATCCGAGTTTTTGTTGGCAACAAAGGCATTATATTTTGCTTCATATAGGGCTGGCCTGATATTGTCAGACATTCCTCCGTCAACTGGAGCCAAAGTTCCTAGACCTTCAACTTCCTTGGGTGCTCCAAGAGTGTAAATTGTAACCCCGGCAGGAGCAATAATACTACGTCCGGGTTCAAATTCAAGGGTTGGAAGTGGAAGATTTAATTCCTTACTGAGAAGAATTACTTTCTCCGAAATTCCAGGGATAAACCTGTCAAAAGCAAAGTTTTCTTCTCCTGGACTATGGGAAACGGCAAACCCTCCACCAAGGTTAAGGGCAAATCCTTCTTCCCATAAGTCTTTAAATTCTGCGG
>PUKG01000010.1 GCA_003550445.1 Halobacteroidaceae bacterium | reverse complement strand
TTCCCAGGATCCCCTGCCCGCAAAAAACTCGGGTCCCGTTAAAACCCGGGATAAATTCTGCCCCAGGGTAAAGGGTTCGTAGAAAAAATCAAGACTATTATCCCTGATTTGCGCCTTTTCCAACTTTCCCCCGGGAATTATCCCAACAACTCTTTCATCCCTCTCCCAGGCAACCCAGGGCAAGCGGGAAAAAACCAAATCACCCCTTCCAGGGAAATTTTGGGCATCAAAATCTTCAGCAACTACACCTCCGTCAACGGGAAAAACCACCCTGGAAAAATCTTTTCCAGGAAAACCATTCCGGCTTTGAAAGCGGATTTTTTTGTTCTCATTATCCCTATTTGTTACTTTAACTTCAGAATATACCCTATTACCAGACAGCTTAAACCGGTGTTCGGTTTTTAAACCCTGCTCTTCAGGATCTTCCTGAATTAAAAGCAGATTTCCTTTATCCAAATCGTATAAAAACTCTTTCTCTCGAAAAAGAGAAGCATTATAGGGGGGACCCGCCTGCCAGGCTTCGGTTTTAAAAACCCACCTGCCGATAGATTTATCAAATCCCTTAACCCAGGAGCCTTCAGCGGTAATTGCCACCTGGTCATTTATTACCCAGGGTGTACCGTTTATTTTTCCTTCCCCGGTATTTCCCGGATTCCGAATTAAAAAGTCCTGTTTTGTTATTACTTCAAATTTTTTGCCAACCGCCTTTAATTCCAGAAGTCCCTTACCCTCTTTTTCCCCTTTTAAAAACAACCTGATTTCTTTGAACTCTCCAGGGGCAATTTCTACGGGAAATTCCTGGACTTGATCAGAAATCCCCTTTTTACCAAAGGTCTTGATTTTTCCAGAAAACCTCTCGGCCAGGTTATTTTTCACCTTAAAACTTATTTCTTTTTCTTCTCCTGCAATTAACTCGGGCAACTCATTTTTTAAGATAATATCCAGGGTAGGTTTGATTTCCTTCCCCACTCCCATTAAGACCTGCTTCTCCCCTGACAAAATATTTACGGAAAATTTTCTTTTTTGCTTTTTTTCTCCGGGATTAATTTTTGGAAAGAGAATATTTTTTTCTATTTCCCAGGTTTTATCAACCTTAATTTGATTTCCTGAAGGAAAGCAGTCTCCATCACCAAAAAAAGAAAGAGTAAGGGGCTTTTCTCCTTCCTTTCTTTCTATTTTTCCCCTCAAGATCGAAATATCCCCGTCAGAAACCTTTTCTTTTTCCAGTGAAAATGCGGCTTTTAAGTTAGGCCCGGAAAAACTTTTTATCCGTTCGGAAACCCGGTCAATGACTACCTCAAGACAATCATCTTCCCATTCCCACCGATAATAATAACCTTCAGGGGAGATCTCAGCCTTTAAAAACCCGTACCACCCTTTTTGGGAAATTAAGTCTCCCAAAAGAGAATTTTGCATAATCAGGGGGAGGAAGTTTACCATATATACTCCTGCGGGCTTGCTGAAAGCTCCTTCCCCCGGTTTTTGTATAAAACCCATTTTATTGTAAAGGGGTAAAGCTTTTCTATTTGCCGTCCAGGTATGTAAATCAATCCTGTTTAATCCGGATTTAAAAACTTCCTCCAGGCAGGCCCGGAGGAGATCTTTTCCAACCCCCCTACCCTCAAAGTCGGGATGGACATTGACAAGGTTAATGTACCCTGTCTTATTATTTTCACTTTGCAAAAAGCAGCTCAACATCCCGGCTATTTTACTTTTTTCCATGGCCAGAAACATCTGGGGATCGTTCTTTTCAAGCCATTCCCGGATTGTCCCTCCATCAAATTCAATCCCACTTTTTATTCCTCCTGCCGGCCAGCCATCTTTACTCTGGTTGAGATGTTCAGCAAGTTCTTCTGCAAATTTTTTTTCAAATTTTCGAATTTCCACCACGTCACCCCCTGGTTAAAAGGCCAAAAAAATTAATGGAGATCAACACCGTCAAGGATTGAACAAATTACATTATGCAGGCGGGCCCTTAAAAAATTCAAACCTGCCTTGAATTGAGGGTGGAGATGATTTGCCAGAAAAACCACTACCCTTTCATACTCAGGATCTATAAAAATTGAAGATCCGGTAAAACCCGTGTGTCCGAAAGACCCATCGGAAAAAAGTTCTCCTGCAGGAGCAGGCCCAATCTCCGGAAAAATTGGAGCGGGGAGAAAAGGAGCCATGGACGCTTTTTCCGCAGGTTTTTTTAGCCGGTTATTTAATAAAACCCAGCCCAGGCCAAATTCTTTTAATCCTTTTTCCTGTTTACTTACGGCAAGATTGGCAATAGACCGGGGTAAAAACCCTTTTCCTTCCAGGGAAGCTAGCCAGGCCTGGCCAAATTTTGCCAGATCCGAGGAGTTGCTGAATAATCCTGCATTTCCACTTATTCCCCCCATGGAATAAGTAGCGTTTCCATCATTTACTTCCCCCGGGGCAAAACCTTCACGCCAACCAGAATAACTAAACCCGGCCCTATTTACCATTCCTTTTTCTATTGAATGATCTTTCTCATGAAAAACCAGATCTTCCTCCCCGTATCCTTTCTCCAGGGGCTTATACAGGGTATTCTCCATTTCCAGGGGTTCAAATACAAATTTTTTGGCCAGCTGATCAAGACTTCCTTCCCCTATTTTTTCCAGGAGTAACCCCAGGAGGATATATCCCAGACAGCTGTATTCATTTTTTTCTCCAGGTTCATAGACCGGTTCCAAATTAAGGATCAAATCCATAATTTTTTCCCGGGAAACACCCTGGGAATAGGTGGGGTACCAGGCTCGAATACCTGAAGAATGGTTAAGAAGGTGCCGAAATGAAACCTTACCAAACCTTTGTTGAAATTCTTTGGGAATATAGCGGGCGAGAGACTCATCAAGGGAAAAATACCCCTTCTCAACCATTTTTAAGGCCGTGGTGGCAGTGGCAATGGGTTTGGTTAATGAGGCCAGGTCGAAAAGCGTTTCTTTTCCCATTGGTTTTGCCTCTTCAGCCAAACTCCCTTTCCCTTCTGCCAACTGGTAAAGAACATTTTTCCCATCTGCAATACTTAACTGATAACCAGAATAAATCCCGCGTTCAATTCCCTCGTCTGCAATTTTCCTAGCAAGAGCCCAGGTTCTTTCCATTGTCCTGCTCCTCTCAAACCTTGATTTTCGGATCAAGGATATCTCTCAATCCATCCCCAAACAGGTTAAAACTCATAACAGTTACCATAATTGCCAGGGATGGGAAAATAGCCGTCCAGGGAGCCAGTTCCATGTAGCGGCGGCTTTCACTCAGCATTGAACCCCAGGAAGGAGTGGGAGGTTGAATTCCCAACCCCAGAAAACTAAGGGCGGCCTCTGTCAAAATAGCCCCTGATAAAGCAAGGGAAGCCTGGACAATTACGGGAGCTAAAATATTGGGAAGGATATGCCTTGCCAGGAGACGAACGTCCTTCAATCCAAGGGCTCGGGCGGCAGTAACATATTCTTCTTCCCTGACCGAAAGAACCGATGCCCTGACAATCCTTGTAAAAACCGGCATATTGGTAATACCAATAGCGATCATTGTATTGGTTAAACTGGGCCCAAGGACAGCAATTACTACAAGGGCCAGTAAGATCGATGGAAAGGCGAAAAGGATATCCATAAAGCGCATTATTATACTATCCAAAAATTTCCCGTAATACCCCGCCATCAAGCCTAATACCAGTCCGCTAAGAACTCCAATACTTACTGCAATAACTCCAACCTGTAATGAAACCCTTGCCCCATAAACAATTCTGCTGAACTCATCTCGCCCAAAACGATCCGTTCCAAAAAAATGGTCTGCGCTCGGGCCTTCCATTCTCCGGATGGTATTCATTTCCCGGGGAGAGTAAGGAGCAATTAGGGGGGCGGCTATAGCAACAAATATTAATAAAATTACCACTACGGCACCAATGGCACCAATTTTATTTTTTCTCCACTGCTTCAAAAAATCTTTAATATGCTTCCACATAAAAAATCCCTCTCCCTACTGATATTTGATCCTGGGATCAACAAAAGTGTATAGGATATCAACAACGGCATTCACCAGGGCAAAAACAATTGCAATTACCAGGACACAACCCATTACAACAGGATAATCCCGATTGTGAATCCCCGTCAAAAGTAACCTACCCAACCCGGGCAGAGAAAAAATCTGTTCAACTATTACTGCTCCCCCAAGCAAATATCCTAACTGCAAGCCAACCAGTGTTAAAACAGGGATCAGGGCATTCCGAAAAGCGTGGCGGTAAATGATTAGCCTTTCGGGCAGTCCCTTGGAGCGGGCAGTCCGAATATAATCCTGTCTGAGGACTTCAAGCATAGCGGACCTGGTCATCCTGCTTACAGAACCAGCCATACTGGTTCCCAGGGCAATAACGGGAAGGATTAAAATCTGCAAGGCCATTATTGGATTATCCCAGAGGTTCACAAATCCTATGGGAGGGTGCCAGTTAAAAACATTGGAAAGGAAAAGGATCAACAAAACCCCTACTGCAAAGTTAGGCATGGAAACCCCAATAAGGGCAAAAATCCTTATAAAAAAGTCACTAACTGTGTTCTGGCGAATCGCTGAAGCAATCCCAATGGGAAGGGCCAGAGAAACAGAAAAAATTATCCCCAAAAAAGCAAGCTGCATCGTTACCATAAAACGTGTTG
>PUKG01000059.1 GCA_003550445.1 Halobacteroidaceae bacterium | reverse complement strand
TCCTCGATTTTTTTGGAAACTGCTTTTTCCTTAACCAGTTTATTAAAGCTTAAAAGATCCAATTCCAGATAAAGGTTTTCCCGGAAAGCATGTTCAATTAGATCCGTCGTGTCCCGGAAAAAGTCATTATTGGTTCTCATCAGAGCAGCATATCCCGCTATCTTCCCATCCACAGAAGAGACTATTGGCTGGTAAACATGGTAAAGATCCCTTTCTTCCAGAACCTGCCTTACTGCCTTACTCTGAAGTTTCATTACCCTTTGAATTTTAAATTCTTCCTTGTCAAAGCGTTGGAACTGATTTTTCCCCTTTCTTTTGGCCTGATACATGGCAAAATCAGCGTAATCAATCATTTTCTTAACATCATCAGTATCCACACCGTAAAGCGTCATTCCCACACTTACAGAAACGGGAATTGCCATCTGATTAAAGATAATTGGGTTCTTGAGAAGATATTCTTCCAGCATCTCCCATATTTTATTCAGGTCGTTTTCATCAACAGATTTTAAACCGTAAATAAAAATGCCGAATTCATCCCCGGCTATCCTTATAATCATGCTGTTTTGCAGAGGAATTGCTTTTAACCTTTTGGCAAATTCAATTAAAAATTGATCTCCGCCAATATGACCATAGGTATCATTAACTTCCTTAAAATCGTCAATATCGATATAGACAAATATTCCATATTTTTCTGGGTCGCTATCAATCATTGACCGAATTCCCACCATAAATTGATGACGACCAATTAAACCCGTAAGGGAGTCCCTAGCCAGTTTGCTCTGAAGGTCTCGGTTTAGGTTTTTCAAAATAAAATTGGCCTTCTTAATCCTCTTTTTGGTATCCTCGTTAAAGGATTTAATTAATTCTTTAATAACCGGGTCCCGATTGGCCCTCCCGGCTAGCCCCATCGCAATGGTATAATCTTCCATTTTAATCAGGTATAAAGACCCTCTTGCCATCCTGGATGATTCTGCTTTCAAGTACAGGGGGAAACAATCATAGTTGTCTTTAACAGGCCCTCTCTGCAGGCTGCTCAAAACTTTGACGGCTGTATAATCATCTAAAATCTCCAGCAAAGACTGTCCCTCATAAATATTTTTGGAGGGACTTCTCCATTTTACTTTTTGGATAATACCGTTAGCATCAACAATCAAAAAAAAGTTTATCATAGGCAAAACCTCCATCGGTTAAGGAGTTTTGTTACTGAAAAATCTCCCCCTAATAAAAACCAGTTGTTTTAGAAAGGGGGAAAATTCATTATTTTTTGATTTTTTTCAATTTATACCAAAATAGTTCGATAATTTCCACCAAAAACCTTTTCTCTCTTTAATAAGAAATAATAAACCTTAAAATTTTTCGGAGTTTTTGGCTGTTTTTGCAGGAAAAGAAGATTAACCAATTTTAGAGGGGCAGCTCTTTTTCAAGAACTGCCCCAGTTCTTAAGAAGAATCAAAAATCCCGAAAAGATCTGGTTATTTCTTTAGCCAAGATAATAAATCTGTTATTTTTCTATATCCTGGGTCAGGTTTTTTATTTCTCCGCCATCTTCTACCGCTGTATAATCATGATCATTATCAGAAAGAACATTTTCTTTAATATTTACGCCATCAATCAAGCCGTTACTATTGGCTTCCAGGTATATTCCATATTCGTTGTGGGAAATTTCGTTATATTCTATTGCTATGTTTTGTATTAATCCACCATACCTCGTGTTCAAATCGGAGCAATTATCTCCGGTATAAATATAAATCCCATGCCTGTTATTGTTAATAACATTTTGGGAAATAAGCCCTTCATTGATAACTCCAGCATTATCCCCTTCTGCTCCATCCTCATCATCCCTTGCACAGGAACTTAACCTAATACCCCTGCTCACATTACCTTCAATATCATTATTTTTTACCTCAAAATAGTCTATTACAGCCTTCTGCCCGGAATGGATCCGCAGGCCCCCACCAAGACCATCGACTAATGTGTTTTTATTTACTTCCAGGTTTTCAACTCGGGCGCCTTCACCAAGATGAACTCTAATTCCTTCCGCTCCACAGTCCTCACTTCCACTACAACTTTCGCCCTTGAAGCTTTCTGAAACAAAGTTACCCTGTATTATGACATCGGAAAGCGCAAGGTAACGTCCAACATGAACCCTAATACCCCGGGAATCACTTCTTTCCACAGTGTTATTCAGCACATGTACAGTTCCGTTAACATTTTCATCTCCATGTAACTGGACCCTGATTCCATTACAACCAGAATCTTTCACAATATTACCCTCAATTAAGACTGCCTCAACCGTCCCAAAACTTGAAGAACCACATCCTGAATGAACCCGGATCCCCTCTCCCCCATTACCCACCACGGTATTGTTTAAAATTTCGACCTCGTTAATTTTTGCATCTTTATAAGCAGCGTGAACCCTTATCCCCTGACAGTCATTTTCGGTTACAGTATTTCCAGAAATAATTACTTTTTCAATTTCTGAACCACCACAGGCTGCAAAAACCCTTATTCCCATCTCTCCGCTTTTTTCCACCTGGTTATTATAGATTTCAATAACATGTCCGCTGGAATCTCCGTGAGTATGGATTCGGATACCATTTTCCAAACTGTTTTTAATTACATTACCTTCAATTTTTGCCGAACCTCCAAAACCATCTTCTCTCGAACATTCAATTCCAAAATAAATACCATTACCGGCACCATCTATGTAGCAATCGGTGATATTAATATCAGTGTAGCCTCCGGTTTCACCCTGAAAAACAAAAATTCCATAATCACCGGGATTTATGATCTTTACCCCTGAAATCGTAACACCATCTGCAGCTATCTCAATTCCAATGCCTCCATCTGCATTAATAATGGCTTCGTTTTTGTTTTTTGCTTTAATAATTTGCGCATATTCAACAAGAAACTCTCCCTGGTAATTTCCATCTTCCAGGAGAACCACTTCAATATCCTCGTCACCCAAGGCATCTAATAATTCTTGGCTGGTACTAACAACCTGGGAAACCAGCCCCGTAAAGTCAACGCTGTTACTTGCACCTGTAAGTTCAATATTCTGAGGAACAAAATATCTCCCATTTTTTTGCGGTGTTACTGTAACGGTTCCGGTTAAATCAACTGCAGACCATTTACCTTCTTGATTGGTTTTAGCTGTACCAAATCCTCCACTTAACAAAAGGTCGACATCGGGAACTCCCGCCCCATGGGAGTCTAATATTGTCCCGGAAACATTGTAAACTGTTGGCTTGACTTCCCCTCCACACCCCGCCAGAACCATTGCAAAAAAAAGTCCAATAATTACTACAAAAAAAATTTTGTTGAAAGCTTTTGCCTTGCTCATTTTTTTCCTCCTTTTAATGGTTATTTAATTACTTAAATACCTAATTTTAAAATTAGCATATAACGAAAAGGAAAAATACTACCCAAATGGGTAGTATTTATATATAAATTAGTTATTTTTCAACCGCTTATTATGTTTTCAACTTTTTTCCACAAACCTTCTCCAGGATGCAAGTCCGGCTCCACCCATTAAAAGCATTGTCCCAAAGAAAAGAAACATAATCAGCGGACGGGTACTTATTTCCACCACCAGGGATTCTCCCTTTCTCTCTCCGATAGCCGGGACAAAATGAATAACTGCAACCCCATCATCAGGGTGAGTCCCTTCCAGGTAAAGGTTTCCGCCTCCCGGGGCCAAAACTGGTTCCCTATCCCATCCCCAGGATAACCTTGCCATTGTTGCTGTGGCTTCAATTTCCTGATCTTCAAAAGAAAGAACCAGGTTGGCTCCGACCCTCATTGCTCCCTGCTCGGAATGTTCCGGAGCCTGAAAACTGGTAAAGGTAACTGCCAGATCTCCAATGCGGGTAGTTTCACCCCGGCGCAGGGTAAGGGTCCTTTCCCTTTCATCAGTTTGCGTTTCCAGTGGGCTTACGTAAAGATCACCCCACCAGTATCTTAAGACTGCAGGTTCTCGCATTCGCCTGGGTTCCCGACCAGCGTAATAAACCTGAGGTTCAACTTCATGTTCTTTTTTCCCATCATCAATCAAAACCCTATAGTACTCCCGGTCATCAATTATTTCCTTACCTTCAAAATTCAAAGTGTACCCTAAGGATTCCTGGCTTTCCCCACGGGTTAGGAAAATCGTTTCCCCCTGGGTTAATGCCGTTGAAGCCAGAAAACCAATCAGCATAATGGCTACTCCAAGATGGGAAAAATATCCTCCGGTGGAAAGAAAGCCTTTTGCCCTCCAGATCCTGGCCAGGGGAAAAACATTAGCCCAGAAAGCAAAAAGAGAAATAACAATAATAAGGAGATGTGGCGGGCTATAAACACCTAAAAAAATGGCAACCAATCCACCTGCCATAGAAAGAATCAATGGAGTCAGGAACTTTTTTAAAAAACCTCTGGTTTCATTATTTTTTTTCCAGGGCAGATATACCGACCCTGCAAGCAAAAGGCAGAGGAAAAGGGCAATGGGTAAATTTGTCTGAACATAAAAGCTTTCTTCAACACTACTTGGAGGACCAAACCACCCTGTAAAAATCGGTGCTGAGGTTCCCAGTATTATCAGAATCCCCGAAATAGAAAAACCTGCAACTGAAAGGGCCAAAAAACCCGTTTTGGAAAGAAAACCTTCTTCTTCAGAGAT
>PUKG01000096.1 GCA_003550445.1 Halobacteroidaceae bacterium | reverse complement strand
TCAAAAATTTTCTTTCGGGCTTCCTTGAATTCTTCTTCGGTCAGCTTAAAACGGTAAAACCCAAGGCTACCCTGGTCATAGATTTCTTCTCCCAGTTGAGTGGTTTGGCTGGCCATTTTTGCAAACCGATCGACAAGGACTTCCCGGAAAACTTCAATTCCCTCAGGTCTCGAAAGAAATTCTTTGCTCACGTTATAAATTTGGGCTACCTGCAGGTAAAGAACCTGTTTTTCTTTTTCAATTTCTTCAAGCAATCCAATACTAACAAGCCCCTCAAGGTACCCTTCTACCTCCTCAATAGGAAGTTTCATTATTGAGGAAAGTTCAAAAGCAGAGCAGGCACCCCGGTCCTCAAGAATGGAAAAAATCCTTTCATGGGTAGGGTCATTAAGTGCCCTTACCTGTTCTTCCCTGTCCAATTCCAGTTCTTCCAGCCTTGGTTTTATTGTTCTATCCCCCATTAAACCACCCCCGGTTTATTATACTTAAGAAATTCTTCTCCTGTCTTTTTTCTCCTTTTTTATTGGAATTATCTACTTCAATTCCCTTTTGCCAGGAAGAAAACGAGCTTATCAACTTGGTATCCTATAATTTGGAAATCAAACCAAATAAAAAGGCAACAACGGAAGATACCTTTTTAAAATCAATTAGGTCTATCCCATCCTCAGAAGTATGGATTATTTTATTTAAAATACCGAAGACTTCAGTTGAGGTTAAAGCCAGAGCAGGGATACCCTTTAACACAAAAAGCATGTGGTCCCCCTGAGGCCAGGGGTTTATTTCCACAATATCAGGGAACCCTTTTTTAACCGCCCGAATTTTATCTTTCAAATCAGAGGGAAATTCAAAAAACGACACCCCGGTTTCACCCTCTTTGTATCCAATTCCATCAACATTAATTCCAAATCGGTATTTGCCGGTTTGAAGGAGATTTTCTTTGAAATAAATGACCTCTCCCGGATTGGAAAAATAATCTTCCCCGTTTAAAGCAACCAGTTCAACCTGAACTCCTGGTTTTTTGGACATTAGGAGTTTACCCAGAGTAAGCAGGGTAGCGATCCCAACGGCGTTATCCAGGGCACCGGGAGTAAAGGGTTTTGTATCAAGGTGAGCGGTTAGGGCAATCTTGGGCAAACTCCCTTCTGTCCTTGCTATTAGATTTGCTCCCCAGGCCGGAGATCGGGTTGCTTCAATCTCCAGTTGGGCTACTTTACCCTTTTTTTCTAAAATAAAACTTTCTTCCCCAGGGGGGACAACCCCACAGGGGATTGAAAAATCTCCATCCTCAATCAAGGGAACCAGGCTCTCTTCGCTGCAACTGGAAAACAGCACCCCCTTGGGCCTTTTTTCTTCCAGAAGGGAAATAATTTTTTTGTGTTCTGGAGGATTCCAGAAAGGGAAATTTTTGGGCATTAATGGCTCAGAAGCTATTTCCCCCCACAAAAAGGCAATTTCCCCATCCAGGTTCCCTTCCTCCAGTTGTCTTAGATTTTCTATACAGGTGATTTTTCCTTCAATTTTGCAGGGTAAAGTATAATCAGCTCCTCTTACCAAAACTTCTTTTCCCTGGATAATCAACCTCGCCTTTCCAGGTGTCCAGTTAATGCAATCAAATTCCTGCCTCGCAACTGAAAAGCCAGTCCCTACCAGTTCATTTTCAATGTACTCAATCGCTTTAAAATTATTAGAAGATCCCGTGGCCCTTGGCCCGATTTCCCCGACAAGTACTTCCAGGTGCCCTTTAATTTCCTTTTCAACTTTATCTCCCATATTATCCCTTCTTCCTTAACAGGTTAGGGTCTTCCCGGAACTTGAATTGCCTGGGGATTGGTTCTGAAGAATTCCCAAAGGTTTTCAGATATTAAAAATTCAATTATTTATTTTGGTTTTCAATCAGGCTTAGAATTTCCTTCCTATTCCAAACGGCAAAACGATACTTTTCTCCGGTTTTCAGTTTTAATTCAATTCCGTTTGGAATAAACCCCAGGATTTTAACCAGACTTGTTTCCATTATATTTTCAAGAGGAATGGAAATAATTCCGGTATCCATATCAAGGGAACCGGGTTCGAAAATAACACGAGAACTGGTGACAAGCAATTCTCCCCCTATGGCTGCTTTTCTACCCATTAAGTTAGCACTTTTTTCCAGGCGCAATTTCTCTCCTTCTTTTAAATTTGTGTACAAAAAGCCATCCCCCCTTGAAAATGTAGCCCCAGAAAATTTGTAATAATTCAGATCAAAAAATGAAACCACAGGTTTGAAATATTATTTCGCTTTTTTCCACTTATTTCCCTGTAAAGGAATTTTTTTCTGAAAACCCAAAACCAAATTTTAAAAAATATTTTTCCCCTCAATCAAAAAACCTTTCTTTTTCTTAAATTAAGGTTGCCTTTCCCAACCCGATAAATAAACATCAAAGTTAATTCTTTCTCCCCGGTTCCTGAGGTCCATCTTCTTGCCGTTATATTGCAGGAATATACAATAAGACAGCGAAAAAACTCATAAGGAGGGGTTGCCATGAGTGAATTAAATAGAGAAGAATTGCAAAATCTTTTAGATGTTCAGGAAAAGCCCTGTATTTCGATTTTTATTCCCACCCACAAAACCGGGAGCGAAACCCAACAGGCAAATATTAGGCTGAAAAACCTTCTTCGCGATACAGAAACAAAGCTGGCTGATTTGGGTTTTAAGGAAAAGGAAATTAAAGAACTGTTAAAACCTGCTCAGCAGTTTGTAGGTGATAGTTTATTCTGGCAGCATCAGCAAAATGGCCTGGCCCTATTTTTATCTCCAGGTTTTTTCCGGTTTTTTAAATTACCTATTGAGGTCCGGGAAAGAACAGCAGTTGGAAAAAGATTCTTTATCAAACCCCTTTTAAGCATGTTCAGTATGGGAGACCGATTTTATGTTCTGGCAATAAGCCAGAAACAGGTACGCTTGCTCCAGTGCACCCCCCACAGTGCTGTCCGGGTAGAAATCGAAGGTGCCCCGGAAAGCCTGGCAGAAGTTTTGAAATACGATGATCCGGAAAAACAGGTCCATTTCCATACCCGGGCCCCATCTGACGGGGATGGACATAGAGCAGCGGTTTCATACGGGCACGGTGATGAGAATTACGTTGAGAAAGAAAACCTTCGAAGATATTTTCACCAGGTTGACAGGGCCCTCGTTAAAAAACTTGGGCCGGAAAACGCTCCCCTTGTTTTTGCAGGAGTGGATTACCTGTTCCCAATTTACAAAGAACTTTCCTCATATAAAAATATATTAGATAAACACGTTGAAGGTAATCCTGACCTTTTACGGGATGAAGAAATCCATCAATACTCCTGGAAAAATATTGAACCGGTTATCCAAAGCAAACTGGATAAAGCAGGAGCCCGTTTTCAAGAACTCAGTGGAACAGGAAAAACATCCACCGACATTCGCGAGGTTGCCCCTGCTTCCGCCAACGGGAGAGTTGAGCTTCTTTTCGTTGCAACAGGGGTAAGCCTTTTAGGGGACATAGACCTGAGTTCAAATAGAGTAGAAGTTGGAGAAAATGAATCTGAAGCCAATAGCGATGATTTACTTGATTTTTCCGCAGTTCATACCTTTCTAAACGGAGGGGTTGTATACCCCGTGGCCCCAGAAAAGGTCCCGGGTGGAAACAATCTTGCCGCAATTTTCCGTTACTAACCCCCACTTATGGGGGTTTTCTTTTTAATGCCTTCCTTTAGCTCAAGGCCTGAATTAAGAACTCTTTGGATGTATTTGGAGGTTTTTTCTCCCTAAAAACTGCAATAAGCCCAGAATTAACAACTAAAATAGGATCCAAACCCTTTTAGGAATTTATAACTTCAATGCCTTTCTCTTTTTTGTTACCAAAGTTACTCAGATCCCCACATCTTTTTTCCTCTGGATGAATTTTATCATAATTATTTTTTGGTTTTCTCACTTTCTCATCAAACTTTTTCGTTATAGTAATGGTAAATTGAAAATAAGGGGGAGAGTAATAATGAAGAAAGGAACTTTTATCCTGGCCATTTTAATCGGGGCCCTCGTACTAAGCCCTATGGCTCTTGGGGAAACTGAAAATCAGGATGAGTTAGAAATAGCTGTTGTTGACTTCCCTGATCTCCTCAGTTCTGTAATGGCTGACGAAGATCTAGAAGGTATTACCCACGAAGAAGTGGATGCCATTGCCAAAGACCTTGAATATGAAGTCGTTGTTAACAGTGCTACAATTGAGCTCTACCTGGAAGGAATAGTAGACACAGTTTCTAATTTTGCAACAGAGGATGTAACTGAAAAAGTTCAAGATATTTTACCTGAAGATGAGCTGGAAGATATTGATGAATTTTTAGATTTACCTGAAGTAAAAAACATAACCCAGGAGATATTTAACGAATTGTAAACAAAAACTTCTATTCTAGGGTTTAGAAAAAAAAGCGGGAGGGGATTTTCCTCTCCCGCTTTCTTTGTTTTCCAATAAAAACTACTCAGTTACTTCCTGTAAGGTAAGGTTTTGGTTACTTATTTCACAGCTGAAAAGAAACTTATTTAACAAAAAATCTCAATCCTTCAAATTCAAGTAAAAAAACAGCCGTAAAATGCTTTGCGGCTGTTTTGGTAATTATATCTCAATTTTTTTCCAGTATCCGGAATTAAACCGGAAATAAAATAGGAAACCACGAAAATATAGGTCAATAGCCATTGCTAACCAGACCCCAAAAAGGCCATAG
>PUKG01000159.1 GCA_003550445.1 Halobacteroidaceae bacterium | reverse complement strand
ATTCTCATAAATTATGGCAGGATTTATCTTTTCCTTTCGGGAAAACAAGTGTTAAGGCTTTTCCATTTTATCGAGGAGGTTTTATTAATGAAAGAAAAAACACCCCGGGGGATCCTGGTAAAACCAAAGGAACGCTTATCCTCCAGCCAGGTCCGGTTAGTTGACGAAGTATCCCGGGAACTCCTCCAGGATCCTGGAGTTCTCTGTTATAACCGGGAAGCCAGCGATCTTTTCAGGGGAGCCGGGGCAAAAGTTGAAGAAAAGGAAAACGGATGGAAGATTAGCATCCCTTCTAAATTAATTGACAGGGCTCTAGAAACGGCCCCGGCAAAAATAACCCTTGGGGCCCGGGATCCTGAAAACATCCTGGAACTGGATGCCCATGAAGCTCGAGTTCGTTTTGGCAGTGGATCGGAAACGAATACCTGGCTTGAAGTTGAAGAAAACGGAAATAAAATGGAATTTCGAAAAAGTAAGGGAAACCTGGAAAAACTCTGTACAGCAGCCCACCTTGCCGAAAACCTCAAAAACCTGGACTTCTTCATTCGCTGTGTCAACGTCCAGGATGACCAGTTAAAAAACGAAAACAGGGATGTTAATATCTTTACAGCAAGCTTAAACAATATTACAAAACACGTCCAGGGCGGCCTTTCCCACCTTGAAGCCCTCCCCGATTTGATTAAACTGGGGCAAATTGTTGCGGGCGGAAAAGATGCCTTTTCCAGGGCACCGGTCCTTTCCTTTATTACCTGTATTTCCAAAAGTCCCCTTCAAATTGTTAACGACACCACGGATAAACACCTGGCCATAGCCAGGCAGGGAATTCCTGTTGTGGTTTCTACCTCCCCAATGGGCGGAACCACAGCTCCCTTCGATGAGTTTGGCATGATGGCCCAGATCAATGCGGAAATCCTGGCCAGTGTTACCTTAAACCAGCTTGCTGCACCAGGAGCCCCTGTCCTTTATGGAAGCGTTCCCGTTAGATCCAGGCTGGACAACCTTACCGATATGTACGGAGCTCCCGAGTTCATCCACTACAACCAGGATTGTGCCCAGATGGCCCGTTTTTACGGTATCCCCTGTTATTCAACTGCAGGAGTTGGCGACACAAAAGTCCCCGGAATTCAGGCCACCGCCGAAAAAATGCTTACAATTACCGGAGTTCCCCTGGCGGGTGCCCAGTATATCCATTACGCCTTCGGATTGTTGGACCGGACAAGTATATTCAGCCCCGAACAGGCTATTCTTGATGATGCCCATATCAGCATGGTTAAAGCCGGCTTAAAAGAACCTCCAATTACCCGCCAACGAAAAGAAGAAATAACTGGAATGGTTAAAGAAGTAATGGCCAGCAAACACCAGACCTATATTTACCACCTTCCACAACCCAGTAAAGAGGATGTTTATATCCGATATCCCCTGGAAGGAGAAGGAAACACCCTACAGATAGCCCATAGAAAGTACCGGGAAATCTGTGGGAAGGAACCCAAAAACCTGGAAAGGGAAATCCGAGAAGAAGTAGAGGCTAAAATCCCGGGGCTGGTTGCCGAGTCCTGGAGCAAGCCAGGTACCTGGCTGAAATAAAAAATAAAGGAGATAATTCCCCTTTATTTATCGATTTAATTCCCCGCAAAATAGATTGGATAAAAACCGGTTTTCAAAACCCGGTTTTTTCTTTTATTTTTATTAATTCCTGGTTAAACCTTTCAGGCTCCCCCAGGAAGGGAGTGTGGGCAGAATTCTCAAAAACAATTATTTCTTTATGTGGGGCCTTTAAGGTTTCATAGTACTCCTCAATCAACTCAAGGGGGGTATTTTTATCTAGAGCCCCAGCAAAAAAGAAAACAGGGACTTCAAGTTCCGGAACCGTTTCCCGAAAGTTAACAACAGTCATTTCTTCTCCCTCGTGCAAAGGCTTTCCTCCCCTATTTGCTCCCTGTATCCACCTGTAATAATCAATAATGTTGTATTCTGGTGCCCTAATAGCAATTAAGGCCAAATCCATCATGCTCAGATCAAAATTACCCCCATAAGAAGAAATAATTTCCGCAAAAATTCTATATTGTGGGTGGGTGTAAGGAGGTTCTCCAATTTCTTCTAATCGATCGAGGTTTTTCTGATCATTTTCTCCCTCTATTTGCTCTCTTAGCCAATTATAAGCAATTTCCACTCCCTCCCTGGAATCCACCAGTTGGGAAACTCCAATATAGGCATAAAATAAATCGGGATAATCCCTTACAATCTCCGTTCCCAGTTGGGTTCCCCAGGAATGGCCGAGGAGGAAAATTTTATCGCGGGAAAAACGTTCCAGGAGGTAATTTACCAGCTGGACACTATCTTCTTTGAATTGCTCAAAGGTCATTGTTTCCTCCCTGAAGCCTCCGTGGTTGGATTTTCCCGCCCCTCTCTGATCCCAATGAACAACAATATACTCTGCTTCCAATTCCCGGTCTAATCTGTGAGCAAGGGGCATTTGGGAACTTCCAGGCCCTCCATGCACCCACAATAAAATTGGATTATCCTTATCCTTACCCCTTATGAGTATTGCCTGCTCAAGGCCACCAAGCTCAATTGTTTCCAAAGCGGCAATACTCTCGGGTAGGAGGTTGCCCTGGTTATCCTTAAATTGGTCGGTGGAAGGAAAGATGCCCAGAAAACCGGAAATTACAAGGGCTATGATAATAAGGAAAGCAAAAAAATAGAAAAAAATCCTCATCTTTTCCACCTCGTTTTTAATATTTTGATAATTCCTTCTACCTTTTTTTAAAGTAATCCTTTATATTCTGTCCATTTGATTTTTGGGTTTTTTATCTATAAATTCCATTTTTTATCTCCTAAAATTTATTAGCAGCCAACGGTCTTTGCTGATAATAATCATAAACCCCCTTATCCAATGGGTTTTCAAGCGGGCAGGAAATACATCTTTTTTCTGGAACTTTTATTATTTAGAAACAGTTACTAATCAAAAATACCTTCACTGTAATTAGCTAAAAAGAACAGACCATTAATTTTGGTTTTAAAAGGGAGGCCAACCCATGGAAACCAGAAATATTTTGAGCTTTTCTTCGGCTTTGCTTAAAAAAGGAAAGGAACTTGGGGCTGACCTGGTTGGGATTGCATCAGGAGATAAGGCAAAAAATTCCCCCTCATCTCAACTTGCTCCGGGTCTACCTGCAATAAAAGTGGGCCTGGGAAGTTCTGACAAAGCCGCAGGGGTAGAAACCTGGCCAGAGATGGGAAAAAGCGTACTGGTAGCAGGGCTTTCTCACCCCGAAGAAAAACCCGAACTGGACTGGGGGTTTCAGGATAGTTCTCCACCCGGAAATAAGGAGCTTATCAGGCTGATTAATAACCTTCAAGAATGGGTTGGGGAAAATTATCCGGATATTAAACCCTATCACCCACCTTACCACGTTGAAAACGGAGGTATTTTTCTCAAAGATGCTGCAGTTTGGGCAGGCCTGGGAACCATTGGGAAAAATAATCTCCTGGTTACTCCTCCCTTCGGGCCCAGAATTCGCCTTCGTTCACTTATTTTGGACGTCTCTCTCTCCCCAACAGGCCCCATTGAATTTGATCCCTGTTCGGGTTGTGAAGAATACTGCCTGAATGAATGTCCCCGTGGAGCATTCTCGGAAAAATTGTTTGATGAAGAAAAGACAAATCTAAAAAACCTTCCCGGAAGAACCGGAACTTTCAGTCGCTTAAAATGCAACGAGGAGATGGAAAAGAACCTCGCCGAATCAGGAAATGGGAAAGAGGCTGTGTGTAAATTCTGCCGGCAATGTGAGTTTGCCTGTCCCGTAGGAAAATAACAATAAAAAAACCCGCCTTTTCCTGAAAAGAAAAGGCAGGTTATTACCAAAATGTTTTAAATAATCCTTTTAAACAGTCCTTTTTTAGGGCTGTTTTCTTTCTTTTTTAACTCCCTTACTATGTTCCTTATTAAAACCTAAGGGAAAGGCAGCTAAGTCCACCGTCGAGTTTTCTGAATTCCGAAACATCAAGGCTTTTTACCGGATAACCGGCTTTTTCAATTTCTTCCCGGACCCCGGGAAAACCTCTGGCAATAATGACCCATCCGTTTACCCAGATACAGTTAGCAGCATAGCTTTCCTCATCTTCAACTAAAATCTTTTTGAATTCCCCAAACTCTTCCTTTCCCTTGAATTCTCCGGCAAGGATAATTTCTCCGTTTTCCAGGTAGGCAACACCGGTTTTTAAGTGTAGGGCTTCTTCCAGGCTTACTTTTTTTGCTTTGTACCCATATTTTTCAAGAATTCCTTGGAACTGATTAAACCCTTCCATGTTGCTTCGAGAAGAAAGCCCCACAAAAAAGTTATTGCCTATCCTTAAAACGTCTCCCCCTTCAAGGGTTCCGGGGGCTTCAATAAACTCAATTTGGTTGTAAAACTCCTCAAGAGCCGAAATTATTTTTTGTTCCTCTCCCAGGCGTGATGAAACTCCGGGCCGACAGATTATTGCACATTTCTCCGTTAAAACTGCGGTATCCTCAATAAAAGTAGAATCCGGGTAATTTTCATCTGGAGGAAGAGCATAAACCCTTACCCCGCATTTTTCCAGGGCTGAAACATATTGTTGATGCTGTTTTAAGGTTTCCCTGTAATCGGGAGTCCCAAGTTTAACCGATGAAATTCCCTCAGAAATTCTCCTGCAGGGAATGCGGACCAGGGCTTTTTTAAAAATAACTTTCACCATCTTTCCGGTT
>PUKG01000120.1 GCA_003550445.1 Halobacteroidaceae bacterium | reverse complement strand
TTATCCACCTGAGAATTGATAACCGTTTAATCCATGGCCAGGCTACTGCCTCCTGGGTGGGTTTCTTAAAACCTGACCATATTCTGGTTGTTAATAACCGGGTTGCCGAAGATCCAGTATTAAAAAGATTATATTCGGGGGCTTTGAAGGCAAGAAATCTCCAGAGCACCCTTTATTACCAGATGCAGCGTCCCCTTTTTTCTAATATCCCTCCCGGGATTGAAACCTCAGTTATGAGGGTAGATGAAGCCTTTGATTATCTGAAATCGGAGCAGGGGAAAAAAGAGAAAATAATGATTATTGCCCGGTTTCCTTCCGATGCCCTGGAACTGGTTGAAAAAGGCATTGAACCCCGGGAAATTATTGTTGGTAACCAGATCATAATCCGGGGAACAAAGCCTGTCAAAATTAATCGGTTTATCTGGATAACACCTGAGCAGGCAGAATCATACAGAACTATAGCCCAAAAAGGCTACAGACTGGAGATAAAAATCATGCCCCTTGACAGGGGGGAGGATTTAATTAAAATCCTCCAAAAGAAGGGATTGTAATCGTTTTATTCCAAAACTCAGGATAAAAAGAAAGAGGAAAAGGCTTTTGGCAATAGAAAAATAATCAGTAAGGTTTTTTTATTTCAAACCCTTTTTCACCAAAATTTTTTTCTTATTTTTTCCATAGGAGGTTACACAACTTGCGAATAATAGTTTTGATAAAACAGGTTCCGGAAATGGACCGGGTAAAATTTGATTCTGAAAAAGGAGTAATTGATCGAAAATCCGCAGGTGTTGAAATCAACCCCTTTGACCTGAATGCACTGGAAACAGCCGTCCAGATAAAGGAACAAGTGGGAGGAGAAATTATTGCCCTGAGCATGGGGCCGCCCAGGGCGGAAAAAACCCTGCGGGAAGCGGTAGCCCGCGGGGCAGACCGGGGTATCCTCTTAAGTGATGGAAAGTTTGCGGGAGCAGATACCCGGGCAACCTCCTTTACCCTCGCCCGGGCAATAGAAAAAGCGGCCCCCTTTGACCTGGTTATTGCAGGCGAGATGACAGTGGATGGAGATACCGCCCAGGTGGGACCGCAAACCGCTGAATACCTTGATATTCCCCATGTCGCTTATGTTACTGACCTTGAGGAAGCATCGGATTCCAGCCTGACAGTTACATGCAATATCTGGGAGGGTAGCTATCGTAAGAGGATGCACCTTCCGGGGTTAATTACCGTTACAAAAGACATTAATTTTCCCCGCTTGCCGGAATTAAAAAACAAAATGAAATCCAGGGAGGTAGAAATTTGCCGCTGGGATTTCTCGACCTTTTCTGACAATCTTTCTCCGGAACAAACGGGCCTTAAAGGTTCTCCTACCCAGGTAAAAAAAATTACAATCCCCCCTCCCATAGAACGGAAGGGGCAGGTTTTTTCTCCCGAGGAAACAGACGAAGCCCTTGCTGCAATTGAGAAAATTTGCCGGGAAAAACGGGTTTCAGGAGGTCAATCATGACTCAACAAGAATATAACGGGATAATGGTTATCGCCGAGCAAAAAGACGGAAAAGTCCACCCTGTTGCCTTTGAACTCCTTGGTAAAGCCAGGAAACTGGTAGAAAAAAAACCCCAGGGAGTTATGGGGCTTGTTTTAGGGCCGGAAACTCTTGATGCAAAAAACCTGATTGAAGGCGGTGCAGACAGGGTTTTCCACGTAACCAGCGAGATTTTTAACCTGCCAGACGAACTGATTTACAAGGAAAATATCCTGCCGATTATAAGGGAAATAAAGCCGGCAATTGTCCTAATTGGGGCAACAACCTTTGGTAGATCTCTTGCCCCAAGAATTGCAGCGGCCCTCGACACTGGCCTTACCGCAGACTGCACAGACTTACAGATAGATGATGACGGAAAACTTGTCCAGATCCGCCCGGCTTTCACCGAAAATATCCTTGCCCACATAAAAACAAAAACCTATCCCCAGATGGCTACAATCCGCTACAGGGAGTTTTCCAGGCCGGATTTAGATCCAGAAAGAAAAGGGGAAATCATATTACGGGAACCTTCTGTAACGAGCCAAAACAGGGTTGAAATCCTGGAAGAAGTAACCCGCCAAAAAACCAATATCGCTGAAGCAGAAATTGTTGTGGCAGGTGGTAGGGGGCTAAAAAATGCCCCGGACTTTATCACCCTGCAGGAACTTGCCGACCTATTAGGCGGAACCGTCGGAGCAACAAGGGACGTAGTGGATGCGGGATTCATTTCCAAGGCCCATCAGGTTGGATACAGCGGGCATCGGGTAAAACCCCTCCTTTACATTGCCTGTGGAATTTCCGGGGCACCTCAACACAAAGCTGGAATGAAAGAATCAGAAACCATTATTGCCATTAATACTGACCCCTCGGCCCCAATATTTTCCATAGCTGATATTGGAATTGTGGGAGATTGGGCCGAAGTAATCCCCAGGCTTCTGGAAAAATTAAAACAATAAAAAGACCCTTATCTCCTTTCTTGGAGATAAGGGCTTTTTTTATAGCTCCATCCTTTCCCAGAACTCAGCGGTCTTTTTCCTTCCCGGGACAAGAATTAAAATTATCAAAATTAGTAGCAGGCTCCCGCTTAAAACCAGCACCGTTTGTTGACTCATTGAATGAAGAAAAACCAAAAAGGCAAGCCTATCATAAAAATAGCCCAACCCAAGGAAAAAAAGAAATACCGGATAAAACAAAATGGGAGCAAAATCCCTTAAAAATCGGATTATAGGAGATACATTGTTTCCCCAGGCAAAACCAGCATACTCTACAAGGTAAGCTAAAAAAGAATTAGTGGTCTGCATAACAAGGAAAACTAAAACGGCCGGGAAAAATAACCTCAGCCCATTTCCTCCCATCCAGTGGCCGAGAGCCAGGAAAGGAATTCCCAAAATTAACTGGGGAAGGAAAAAAGACTGCCAGTATAAATTTACTGCTGTTTTCCCCTTTATCGGGGAGACTTTTAATAGCCAGTATTGGCGCTTGCGGACTTCCTGATCCTCAAGAATTGCCGCAGGTGTTAAAAAAATCGAAACTATAGTTCCCGTGCAGAAACCCACAATTCCCAGGTTTAGAAGGAAAGGAAGCACCCCGCCTTCCGGTTTTATTGAAAACAGGACAAAAAAGTAGGCTAAAAGCATGGTTCCCATCCCCAGGGCACCCTGGGCCATTTCGTAATTCCTGATTGCCATTTTCCACTCTGTCAAAACCACCCCAGGCTGGAATCCTGTCTTCTTAACCCCAGGGGAATACTTCTTTTCCTGGACGGTAACGGATTTCAAGCGGTCATAAATGGGGTAATAGAGTTTCCGGATAATATAAACTGCAATCCCAAGCCCTCCAATGGCAAACAAAGAAAGTTCCCCGAAGGGTCTCCATAAGGAAATTTCAAAGCCCATCAGGCCCATTGTTATTTCTGAAGCAGCATCAAGGGGTCTTAGGAGGTAAAAAAGAAAATCCCACTCACCTAACTTTTCAACTATAAAAGCCAGGATTCTTCCCTGGTCTCCTGTAATAAAAGCTATCCAGGCAACAGTCATAACAATATTAAAAAGGCCGGCTATACGAAAAATCCCTTTGGGAGAAAAAAACTTAAGCAAAATCATAATAAGTAAAATTCCCAGGGCAGCCGGAATAATTAAATATAAATAGGCAACAGGCAAAGCAAGCAGGTAGAAATCTATCCCGGCCCCAACCACTCTTCCCAGGGCGAAAAGGGGGCCAAATCCAAAAATTAATAGCTGGGAAAGGGTTGTAGAAGAGAAAAGGACAAAAATAAGAAAGCGAAAAGAAAAAACAAGTCCGGGAGAAACCGGTGTGGCCATAAGTAGCTCCAGGTCCGCTGTATGAAAAAACTTTTTCTGGCTGTCCATTACCACTGATAAAAAAATTATTGCAGTAAGCCAGAGAAAAATAACCGCGACCAAAGAAACCATGGCCGTCTCAGCCATTTCCGGGGGAATTGCCTCCAGCAAACTATTAAATCCTCTCCTGAGGCTGGAGATTACCGCCAACATTATCAGGAAAAAAACCGCACCAACTCCAAGGGTTGAAAGGATTTTTTTGTGGCTGGAGAAATATGCATTGCGAACAATCAGTATTTCTTTGCCAATTAAGAGGGAAATATGTCTCAATATCATCAGTCTGTATCCTCCATTAATTCATTAATCATTTCCCTGATTTCACTGTCCTTTGCTCCCGTTAACTGGAGGAAAACTTCCTCCAGACTTGATCCTTCAGCCCCTTTAATTTTCTCTACTGAATCCACCGCAAGAATTTCCCCTTTATGGATAATCCCAATCCGATCACACAGGTTTTCAGCAATTTCCATAACATGGGTTGACATGAAAACTGTTCGGTTCTGGTCCTTCCAGTTCTGAAAAATGTCTTTTACCAGCCTGGCGCTTTTGGGGTCCAGGTTGGCAGTTGGCTCGTCCACCATCAGTAAAGCCGGCCGATGCAGAAGGGCAGAAATTATTGCGGTTTTTTGCCGCATTCCCCGGGAATATCCTCCAATCAGTTTATCCATATCCTCCTTCATTTCAAAAAGCTCAAAATATTCTTCAACCCTTGACGTTAATTTTTGGCCGTTTTCTCCATAGAGCCGGGCGGAAAAAAGGGCATATTCCCGCCCGGTTAGTTTCTCGTAAAGATAGGGGTCATCAGGAACATATCCCAGGTTTTTTTTGGCTTTGGAACCCTGTTTTTGAAGATCAAAACCACAGATGGAGATG
>PUKG01000104.1 GCA_003550445.1 Halobacteroidaceae bacterium | reverse complement strand
GGGCATCCTGGTCGATAAGCCTCAAAGTAAACTTCTGTTCAATATTTGCCTGATCCCAGGGAACTTCAATTTTCATAACTATTGCCATGGGACGTGGTTTGGGACCAATTATTGACCAACCTCCTCCAAGGATATATAGCTTACCGTTAACTGCCTGGGCGGAATCGGCTAACATCATAGTTACCTTCATCTTTTTCACCCTTTCTTTTCCTTCTTAATTTTTTATAGAAATGATTTTCAGAAAATCCAAAGCATTGTTTCAAAAAATGGACCTTCCTTTTTTAGCTCTTTATATTTATAGAATACCACAATATTATTGGAGTTTCCATAAAAGGAGATTTAGGGGTAAGAAGAGAACAATTCAAGCAAATGCCCTATCTTCGCATATAAAAAAGTATTAAAAATTATTCTAAACAATTAACCAGTTGAGAGCATCTAACTCTATTCAAAAATTCTACAAGTCCCCAAATAAAAAGGGTATTTCCGAATTATTTCGGTAATACCCTCTCGTTTTTCTCCTGCTCGAGCCTTCTCTCAGGAAATTTTCCTGAGAATTGTACCTTCCTATGCTAAAAGGATTATAAAAAGAATTGATTAAGAACAGAAAACCTATTTACCGCCAGGAAGGAGCTCGCAATAAAGTATCAGGTAATAGTTGTGATTCTCCCTCAACTGAAATCCCGTGTCTTGCAAAATAACCCTGGGGGACAACCAAAACATAACGGTAATTAACCCTGGCAGGTGCTCCATAGGTGGTAGTAGCTCCAACTGTTGTCCTTGCAATTGCTACAAGGGTTCCATCTTCCTGGAAAAATCCCATTTCAAGTGGTAGCCTTACCCCACTTACACTGTGCCGTTCTGTGGTATTTCTGGGATAGACGTAAAGCAAAGCAGTTTCCCTGACAACATTTTCGCCAACTCCGCTAAAACCTGCTCGTCTGTCTTCAGTGGTGGTAGCAATTTTGGCCCAGAGAACATGTTCTTCTCCTGCGTCGTTTATTACTCTAATTGCTCCTATGGGCATGTTAGAAAAAGCCCTTGTCACCCTATCCTCACAACGAACTGTTGAAGAGTACCATCCAAAACTAATCACCCCAACCAAAACCAGAACAAAGAAAATTTTCCATTTCAAACTAATCTTGCTTAAACCAGCTTTTATTGTAACCATTTTTTAACCTCCCTTCATTCTACTTGACATTTGTGCATATCTTCATCTTGACAGTTGCACATATTTGCATTTATAGTATAATATAAGAAAGACCACTTTGTCAATATACCAAGCTGCCCCAAAAAAAAATTTCCTCAAGGAGGGTTTGCTTAAAAAAGAATTGCTAATATAGTCTTTTTTTCAAAGCCAAATATCCTTGGATTTATATTAAAAGGAGGGATTTGTTATGCCAGAAAAGCATGCTTATTTTTTTAAAAGCTTTGCCCATGAATCAAGAAATGAAATTCTTCATTTGTTGGGTCAAAATGGAGAAATGACAGTCGACGAAATTGCCGAAAAAATGGAAATTCAACCTTCCACCGTTTCCCGACATCTGGGAATTTTAAAAATGCAGGGAGTTGTGGGGATGAGAGTAGAGGCCCCCTCCCATTACTACTCTCTTGACCAGGAAACAATCCAAAAAAGATTTAAGGATTTTTTGGATTTTCTCATGATTTAAGACATGTAATTTTTTCCGAAAACAAAAACCCCTGAAAACCTACTCCTCAAGGGTTTAATTCAAATGGTAGGGATTAGAACAAATAAACTTCTGATCTCTTAAATGCCATTTCCTTCATTAAAATAATTTTGAAGGGTTAATGGTATTAAAAAGCTGTTTTTATTAAAAAACTTTGGGTTTTTGACTTTTTAAGATTTTTAAATAATTTTAGAATAATGGAATTTTAGGGGATTCTTTGATTTATTACGAACTCTATACCTAACGGAAATACTTTACCAACGATTAAGTAAGTAACATATTCCATAAATAGGTTTTACAGGGATCCAGGTTAATTTTTCTAATGCGGTTAAGCCCCGGGGGTTTTATTATTTACAATAGTCATAAATTTTTAACACTCACTCACTTTAAGGGAGTGGAAAGATCAAATAAATTTTTCTTAAAACGCTACTGATAAATCTTGCCAGCGATAAAAAAGTGGCGGTTTGCAAAAACAACATCAAGTAACATGAGTGCTTTTTGTTTTCCCGATTTTTCTTAAATTATAAAAGGGGAGAAAAAGTAGTTCAGGAGAGGAATAAGGAGAGAAGAAAAGGTTTTGAGGGATCTGATAATTTCGTTCAAATCTATTATATTGGAGGTCAGGCGATATGAAATTACCCCCAGAAATGCTTAGACTGTTTAACGGGGAAAGGTTTTGCACTTTAGCAACCAGTTCTGCAAATCGCCCCCATGCTTTCTTAATGGTTTTTACATTTTTGTCCCAAGAAAATCTACTTATCTTGAGCAGCAGGAGTGAATCCCGAAAAGTTAAGCAAATTGAGGAAAACAATGAGGTAGCATTACTTTTTTACAACCCAGGAAAATCTGATGAACCACCCATCAGCTGCACTCTTTACGGCACTGCTTCAATACTTCCTAATTCAAACGACACCTACTACAGGGAGATTCATTGCAACCATCACCCTGATAAGAAGTCCTTTATTAAAGGAGAAAACATCTCCATTATTACCGTTAAGTTCCGGCATGCATTTATTTCCGATGCAAAAGACAATGTGAAAAGTTGGACCGCGGAAGACAGTTGCACACAAGAACCCTGAGTTTCCTGTGCATTTATCGACATTAAGGTTGCTCCTGAAGAGTTATTAAATTTTTGACCTAAAAAAACAGCCCTGCCCCTCCAACTTTCTCCAGTTATCAAACGTGATTCCTCAGCATGAGTTCCGCTGGGTGGGGAGTAAGATAAACCTGTTTTTGCAGGTAGGCAATATTATACTTGCGCACATAATGATTTATTAGCGTTAAAGGAACCATTAGGGGGACCAAAGCATCCTTATAGTTCCAGATTAATTCCAGTAGTTCTTGTTTTTCATCCGGGGTGATCCGGTCTTTAAAGTACCCCATGATATGCTGCATAACGTTGGTGTGTTTTTTTATGGAAGAGAAGTTTGAGAGAGCATCCATATATTTAATTTCATAATCTTGCAGCAACTGTTCTTTAGAATGTTTTTTGCCGGAGGCAACTAGCTTCCCGAGGAGTAAATAGTGCTGCGGGCTGTGGGCCATGATAAGAAGTTTTTGCCGGGTGTGAAAAGTAATAAGCTTTTTGTAATCCGGCTGATCTTCCAGAAAATCTCTCCAGCGCCTGTAGCTAAAAACATGCTCTAAAAAGTTTTCCCGTATCAGCGGATCATGGAGACGTCCTTCCTCTTCCATGGGCAACTGGGGGAATCGCTCTACCATGGCTGAAGCAAAAAGACCCCTACCCCTTTTAAGGGGAGGTTGACCAGAATTTTGGTAAACTTTAACACGAAATAGACCGGAGCTTGGCGAATCCTTTTTAAAGATAAAACCACACAGATTCTCTTTTTCTAATTCCTCTACCCTCCTGGCACAAAACTGCTGCATCTGTTCAGTATAATCTTTGTTTGAACGCGATGTCAAAAGGCTGGGGTTTTCAATGTCACCTACGAGACGCATGGCTTCTCGAGGTATTGGCAAACCGCATTCAACTTCTGGACACACAGGCACAAACTGAAAATATTTTCCCAGGGTGTCAGTAATGTAACGATCATGCTTATGTCCCCCGTCATAACGGACAGGATTACCTAATAAGCAGGAGCTGACCCCTATTTTTATTTCTGGTTTCACATTTTCCACCTCCTGAATAACCTAAAATTCTAAATTTAAGTTGCTTTTATTCCCCTCAATATGAGGGCATCCTTTCGACATAGTTCTTTTTACCCTAAGCTTGGAATTCCTATTGCTTTTGATACAGCATATTTTTTCAAAAACCCACCCTTCAACCCATACCCAGTTAATTGACTACTTGCAGTTCCGGTCGCTACAGGCATAAAGGTTAGAACGACACCCACCCAGATAGCACCTATCATTCAGTTAGGGGGCTATTTCCGTGGCCTGGGGGAAAAATTCGGCAATTCCGGGATTTTTCCCAAGTGCATCCTAAGGTTCAGGTTGGCCTTGCCTTTGGACACCATCCCCACCTGAGCAAGATTGCTAAAAGAACCATGGGTATTGATATTTCCGGAGAACCTTCCATTGCTTCTCAAGGGTTCTCGGGGACACATAGTTTATTATGACTATCCGCTCCAATCAAGAAAATCCTTGATTAATCTCTATCCTAAATTCTTACTTTGTTTTTTCAAGCCAATAACGGAAAACTTTTTTCCGCATATATCAATAAAATCAGTGGAAACATATATTGAAATTTTTATGAGTCAATTTGGGTTTTTGCTAAACCCAATTGCTATCCTAAAAAACTTATTCCTTAGCTTAAAATAATTGTTTCGGATGTACAAATCCTCCTCACTACTTTCGAGTTCACATGAAAAATTCTTCCGTCCCCAAAATAACCCCAGAGTTGTTTTTTTAAAATTCCCCATAATTCTGACAGCCTCCTGCAAATTTAAAAATTTAACCTTGGCCGAAAAACAAAAAACCCCTGAAAAGTAAATTTTCAAGGGTTAAAATTCAACTTGGTGGAGATGAGGGGAATCGAACCCCTGACCTCGTGAATGCCATTCACGCGCTCTCCCAACTGAGCTACATCCCCACAAAAGTGGAGCCGATG
>PUKG01000001.1 GCA_003550445.1 Halobacteroidaceae bacterium | reverse complement strand
GGTATTATTTTTTTTGCCAGGAAATTTTTATACCTTCTCCAGATTAGAAGGTTTGTTGGCTCAATCCAAAATAAAACAAATATAAAACTAAAATAAAATAACCCCATCGCCCAAAAAGGGGGAGGGGGAACAATTAGGCTTGTACCCGGTAAAGCCACCCAGATTTCCAGAATCCTTTCCATGACCATTATTCCGGGAAGGGTAATTAATCTCCAGATAAAATCTCCAATTCCGGGAATTAATCCACAAAATCCACTCATAACAATTACCCCTGTTACTGGTAAGGCCCATATGTTTCCTAAAAAATTCAAGGGATTAATGGTATGAAAATGAAAAGCTGTCAGGGGGGATGCAGCTAAGGTTGCCAGGATTGAAACAAAAACTCCCTGTTTTAGTCTTCCATTTATCTTAAAAAGGTTTCTTTTCCCTAAAACGATAAAAAAAGTTATTAAAAAAGATAATTGAAATCCAGGGGTCCAGAGCTGAAAGGGATTTGAAACAAGTATAATTATGGCTGCAAGACATAAGTGGTTAAAAAGGTTTTGATCTCTCCCCATTTCCTTACCAACCCGCAACCCAATGGCCATTATCCCTGCCCTGACTACAGATGCTCGCAATCCAACCAGGATCATATATAAAAAAATAAATAAGCAAAATAGGGTAGTTTTTCCCTTTGAACCCAGGGGAACTTTATCCACAATTATCCATAACAAAAGAGCTATAAAACCAATATGCAAACCTGAAACCGCAAGGATATGCCCAAGGCCAGCAGAATAAAAATTCTCTCTCTGTTCTGTTCCCAGGGCTCTTCTCTGCCCAAGCAAAAGCGCAGCAAGAAAATTTCCCTTTTCCTTTCCCAGGGTTTTTCCCATCCGATCCCGGAAATATTCCCTTACCTTTATTAAAGGTGAGGGTTTAAAATCAATGGCCTTTGAAGTCCTGTTTTCAATATTAATACTCCCTCTAATTCCCTGGGCCAGGTTGTGCATTCGCCAATCCGGTTCTCCCGGGTTTGATGGTGCCGAATGAGGGTAAAAAGTTCCCTTGGCTTTTATTAAATCCCCAACCTTAAATTTTTCCCCTCTATCCAACCAGGTCCAGTATTTTCCCTCTATCTCCTTCCAGCCACCTGCAGCTTTTAGGGAAATCCTGTCAACTAAAAAACGTTTGTCTTCCTTTTCTTTTAAGCGTCCTCGAAAATTTACCTTCTCACCGGCTATTTCATGCAAAAAATCCCGTTCATAATTTATTACTGCCTGGCCCCAGGCCAAAAAACCCAGAAGAAAAACCAGGAGCAGGATCAAGGGTGGAGTTTTTTCTTTTTTAAGGATAAAAAACACACCCATCAAAGGCAGTATAAAAGGGTAACCCCGGGCAAAAATCATACCCCCAATAAAACACAAACAAACTAATACCAGGGGGGATTGAAAAAAAAGCATCAATAGAAACGGACATGTTCGCGTAACTGCTCCAAGGTTTTTTCCCCAATTCCAGAAATCTCCAGTAGGTCTTCGGGCTTTTGAAAGCTACCATGTTCTTTTCGGAACTCAATTATTGCCCGAGCTCGCGACGGTCCGATATTCGGGAGGGCTTCCAACTCTCCCTGGGTGGCCCGGTTAACATTAATTAGGTTATTTTCCCCATCGCCATTTTCCTCATCCACCTCGTTCCTTTCAAAAGGGACAAAAATTTGCATTCCGTCTCTCAAAGGTGCTGCAAGATTTATCTGGTCAAGGGCTGCATTCCAGGAAGCCCCTCCAGCAGTTTCAATTGCATCAATAATTCTTTTCCCCTCGGAAAAAGAATATACACCAGGAGAAACAACGGCCCCCGAAACGTGTACAACCATTTTGGGAATCTTCTCCCTTTGAGAAATGGATTCCGAAGTAGAAAAATTTTCTGGTTCAAAATGGTCCTGCCCCTGGTCAGTCCCTATGGGGAAGATAAATAAAAATATCCCAATTGCAAGAAAAACCCCCATCAGAACAATCTCCTGCCTGGAGAAAGCAAACACATCCTTCCCTCCTTTCAACTATATATTTCTATTATTGTTAATTTTTTCCTTTTTGCTAAATAAAAAACCTGCCCCAAGGCAGGTAAATTTTTAACCCCATTATGGAAAACCTTTAAAGTGGTGTTAACAAAAAGTTTTCATGAGGAGCCAACTAAATGGCCGGAATTTTATTAATTTGAAAAAGCAAGTTCTTTTTCCCAGGGAAAGGAAAATGGGAAAATTTTTCCCGGAGAAAAACAAAAAAGCAAAATTTCCAAGCCGCATCTCTTTGCTTTTTTGGATAGGCTAAAAATTTGCATCTAAACTGTATGCAAAATGGGTTTTCCAGAATTTTTTGGGGAGCTTCAGGACATTAATTCAAGTTGGGGGGCATCTGCCCAGAGTTTTTCAAGTTGATAATACTCCCGGGCCTCCCTGTGAAAAACATGGACAATAACCTCTCCATAATCCATTAAAACCCATCGGCTATCCTTTTCTCCCTCAATTCGAGCGGGAGTAACACCCCTGGCTCCAAGGCCTTCTTTAATCCCTCTTATAATGGCCTGAACCTGCCTTTCATTGTTCCCGCTGATTAAGACAAAAAAATCCGCAACAAGAGAAATCCCCTGTAAGTCAATGGAAACAATGTTCTCCCCTTTTTTCTCCTCTGCAAACTTTGCAATTTCCCTGGTTAAATCCTCTCTTTTTTTAGTGGTCAAATTGTTCCTCCTTCCTCAAATCTTTTTTGGTCCTCACCTAAGGTTATTTTAATTTCATCAGAATTTAATTCCTCATTCTCCCTGGGAACACCGCCAATTAAAGAAGATACCCTTAAAGCACCCTCAAGTCCCCCAGGCCCATAATCAATCGAGGTGTATTCATGATCAAAGCGTTCGGCGTTTCCCATCCTACGAACTGTAAAGCCCCAGTATTCAAGGATTTCTCCTCGATCTCCAGCAAGCCCAGAAATACCCGCACCATTCAGGACATCAACCTCGTAACGAACATTTTCCAGGTAATCTTTTGTATTTAGCATGCTCAAAGAAACCATTTCTAACCCTTCATCATTCGGAACCCAGTAAGAAATTCCTCCGATGTATTCTGGTGTTCCAGGGAGAATCGTCATTTCGATTCTATCCCTGGGAAAATCAACAAGAATTTTTGCCAGCCTTGCCATATCCCTGAAGGGAAGGTCTGTCCGGAAAAAATCATTTAACTCGCCTAAAAGGTTAGGAATTTTAGGAATAATGCTCATTTTAAAGGCCTGATCAATTAAGGCATTCATAAACTGTTGCTGACGTTCAATACGGCCAATATCTGCCCTGATTGGTTCTCTAAAACGAACAAACTGAAGGGCTTTTTCTCCATCGAGAACCTGCAATCCTGGCTGCAGGTTAATATGAAGGTCCCCGGCTTTATCAACATAATGCATCCGCTGCCTTACATCAATTTCTACTCCTCCAAGGACATCAATAATATTTACAAAACCGTCGAAATCAATTTCAACATAAAAATGAATGGGTACATCTAATAATTCCTCAACGGTTTTGACCGTCAAATCAATTCCGCCCCTGGAATAAGCAGAGTTTAATTTTGTGTAATTGGAATATCCAGGGATCTTCAGCCTGGTATCCCTGGGTAAAGAGACAATCCCAAGACCATTCCCAACAAGATCCGCACTGGCGAGAAAAATTGTATCTGGCCGAGGAATCCCATCGGCCCCGGCATCATACCCAATAACAAGGGCATTTACCAGTTTTTGATTATCTTCATCCTGGAGAATTTTCAGTTCATCGGAACCAAATAAGTCTGCCAGGTAAATCCCTGCAACAACAATCAAGACCAGGATAACAATTCCGCCAATTTTGAATACCTGTTTAAAATTTTTCATAGGAACAACCAGCTCCCTTGGCAAAAACTTAAAAATAAATTTTATTTTCAAATATATAACTCTCGACAGAAGGTGGGGTCAGGTAAGCAATTCGCCCCTTCTCCTTAATCCTTTTTCGCAGCTCCGTAGAAGAAATATTTACTGAGGGCATTTCAACCGGGAAGAGTCTCGCCCTGCTATTTTTTTCTTTAATCTTTTCAATGGTTTGATTTGGATCTCCTTCTCTACTTACCACAATTATATCATATTCCGTTAAAATTTCAGTAGGATCTTTCCAGGAGAAAATCTCTTCCAAAGAATCTTTACCCATTATAAAATAAAGATCAATACCTGGCAAATTTTTTTTCAGATACCTTAGTGTTTCAATTGTATAGTCAGGGCCATCCTTTTTCAATTCATAATCCCAGGCCTGGAAAAAAGGGTTATCGGCAATTGCAAGTTTTACCATTTCCATTCTCTGGCTGCCCGATGCCCTTGGGGATTCCCCCTTTTTCCTTTTGTGTGGGGGTAAACCCGCAGGAACAAAAACAACCTCATCCAGCTGCATTTCCATACGAGCAGAATCGGCCATTAAAAGATGCCCAAAATGAGGTGGATCAAAAGTCCCCCCCAATATTCCCAAACGAGCAATTCCTTCCCTGAGACCGGGTAAAGCAGAACCCATTTTCTCTTCCTCCCTTTTGCAAACATTCAACAAAGATTTTTAAAACCCTGCGTTATGGGTAAACCTACCTTACTACTTTTTTCCTTTTTCTTTTAACTCCTCTCAGAGCCTTATAAATACCAACCAAAATTAAAGCACCACCTGCAAAAGTTAAATAATGGGGTATTTCTCCAAGAATAACAAAAGCGAAAATGGTTGCTCCAACCGGTTCTCCTAAAATACTCAAGGCAACAAAGGAAGCAGGTAGGTATT
>PUKG01000243.1 GCA_003550445.1 Halobacteroidaceae bacterium | reverse complement strand
ATCGGTACAAACAAAAGAAAAAACCTTAAAGATTATTGCATAAAAAATGCATATTTTTTTGGCCCCGGGTGGTACACTTTTACTTTAGCCTCCCGGTACACTTTCCCATTGACAAGAGCAGCTTCCCTTGCTGCAAGGGAAGCATCAAGATCACTGCTTTCTATTGCCGCTTCCCCATCGGAGATAATGTCCCCGATTCCGGAAAAACTTAACCAGCTGAGGACTGCAAGGGCAATAATTAGTATTGCAAAGCCTAATCCGATTTTGCGTCCAATTGAAAATCCCTTTTTTCCCATTTTTTTAACAACTCCTTTGTCTAATTAAACAAGTTTTTTCTCTAATGTCATTATCGGGAAAGCACATATCAAAAGTAATTAGTTTTAATAATTTTCAATCAATTCCTACTTTTTCGACAAGATTTTTTATTTTTCTTGTACTGCTGGCAAATTCAACCCGGAATTAATGATAACTTCAAGTTGTTTTTTCCCTTTTCCCTTTACATTTGGTTTTAAAAACAAAAAAACAGGCTAGCTTCTTGGAAAAAAACCCTTTCTTTATAGCCTCTTTTACTTTAATGGCGAATAATTCAAGTTATTCGCTTCTAATTAGCTTTTTTGCGTTTTTCCCCTGGCCGAAACAAAAAAACCGGCTCCATTTTTTGGAGCCGGTTCCTTATTTTTTATTCTATTCTTCTTCACCACAGAGCTGGAGGATCTTCTTCCAGCGGCGGTCGATATAATTCTGGGCTTCGTCAAGAATATGCTTGTTTTCTTCTTTAAACAGGTGCTTGAACCTTCCCTGGATTTTGAACCACTCAACCAGGGGCTTTTTCTCCTTTGGTTTGTAGGTCAGGCGCCATTCACCATCCTCTACTTCAAAAAGAGGCCAGTAGCAGGTATCCACAGCCAGCTGGGTTATTTCTATTCCTTTCTCTTCTGCCGAGCGCCAACCTCTTGGGCAAACAGCAAGAGTATTCAGGAAAGCAGCACCTTTTTTATCAAGGGCCTTTTCTACCTTTTTGGTCAGGTCTCTCCAATTGGAGGGAACAGCCTGGGCAACATAGGGTATATTGTGGGCCGCAATTATGTCGGTGAGCTCTTTCCTGTGCTGGCTTTTCCCGGGAATTACCGATCCTGCGGGACTGGTAGTTGTATCAGCACCACGTGGGGTTGCAGAGGAACGCTGAATACCGGTATTCATGTACGCTCCATTATCATAACAAACATAAAGCATGTCATGCCCTCTTTCCATTGCTCCTGAAAGGGACTGAAGACCTATATCGTAAGTTCCTCCGTCACCGCCAAAGGCGATAAAGTCGTAATCTTCGTCGGGAATTCTTCCTCGCTTACGAAGTGCTTTATGGGCGGTTTCTACACCACTTAAGGTAGCTGCAACGTTTTCAAATGCGTTGTGGATGTAGGAGCAGCGCCAGGCGGTATAGGGGAAGATGGTGGTTGAAACTTCAAGACAACCGGTGGCCAGAGCTACTACTACCGGATTCTTGGCTGTCGCCAGAACCTGTCTACCGACAATCGAAGCTCCGCAACCTGCACATAAGCGGTGACCTCCGGTTAAAATCTCTTCTTTTTTAGATAGTTCTTTTAAATTTGCCATTTTCGCACCTCCTACTCCCTGACTCCAATATAGTTGATACGGTCAATAGGCTGCCCGTCTTTTGCTTTCTGCAGCATTTCAAACATTCCCTTAACATGGGAAACGTTGGTATCACGACCGCCCAAACCATAAATGAAGTCAATTAATTTGTGGTCCTGTCCGTAAAGGGCATAATGCATATCGGTAAAGAGGGGTCCACCGTTAGTAGAAAAGGTTTCTGCTCTATCCAGAACCCCGATTACCGGAACGTGGGACAGGGCTTTTGCAAGTTCCTCGGCAGGGAAAGGACGGAACATTCTTAGTTTCAAAAGCCCTACCTTTACTCCCTGCTCGCGCAATTCATCAACAGCAGCCTTGGCAGTTCCCATAGTGGAACCCATACCAATTAAAGCAATTTCTGCATCTTCTAGTTTGTATTCGCTAAAGAATCCATATTCCCGACCGGTAAGCTTACCGTATTCTTTACCTATTTCTTTTACAGTTTCCTTGGCATATTTCATGGCTTCAGACTGCTGGCGTTTATGCTCAAAATAGAAGTCCTGAAGATCCAGAGGGCCAACTGTAATCGGGTTTTCTTTGTCCAAGAGGTAATGTTCTGCTTTGTATTCTCCGACAAATTTCTGAACTTCCTCAGCATCATTAATGTTAAGGTTTTCGACAGCATGGCTGATAATAAATCCGTCCAGGTTTACCATTACTGGCAAAAGAACGTCCTTATTTTCAGCAATTCTAACTGCCTGGATTGCATTATCATAAGCTTCCTGGGCGTTTTCAGAGAAAAGCTGGATCCAGCCAGAATCCCTTGCACCCATTGCATCGCTGTGATCGCAGTGAATATTAATCGGACCACTCAAAGCACGGTTTACCACGGGCATAACAATAGGCAGGCGAGTTGAAGCAGCAATATATACAACTTCCCACATCAGGGCTAAACCGTTTGCAGAAGTTGCAGTCATGGAACGGGCCCCTCCTGCAGCAGATCCAATACAAGCACTCATGGCACTGTGTTCGCTTTCTACAGTTACAAATTCGGTATCTACGAGGCCGTCAGCAACGTACTTAGAAAAAATCTGGACGATTTCCGTTTGGGGAGTAATGGGATATGCGGCGACAACGTCTGGGTTTATCTGCTGCATGGCCTTTGCAATAGCTTCGTTTCCGGTTAAAGCAACTCTTTTATTCATCGCCATCCTCCTTCCCGCCTTCGGGCTCCATTACAATGGCTTTTTCTTTGGCCGGGCAAACTTCGGCGCAAATTCCACAACCCTTGCAGTGTTCATAATCAATACCTGTCATTTTTCCTTCTTCTGTTTCAATAGAAGAATCGGGGCAGTACACCCAGCAGAAAAGACAGTGAATACAATTGTCGGGAATCCATTCGGGGCGCTTAACTCTCCACCCACCGGTGTTGTACTCGTCTGCGTTACCTGCTGTTAAAATCAGGCCTCCAATTGGAAGGGACTTCCATCCTGGTTTTTGTTCTTTACTCATTCCCCTTCACCTCCTGAATTGCCCGATCCAGAGCGTTTAAGTTGCCCTCAACAATTTCGGGCTTGCTGGAAAATTTGCTGGAAAACTCCTCTTCAATTTTCTCCCGGAATTGATCGATAGGTAAAAAGTTACCAACCTTAACAAGCGCCCCCAGCATCGGTGTGTTGGGGAAAACCGCTCCAATTTCCTCCAGGGAAATTTTGTTGGCATCAACAGTAAAAACCTGTCCGGGCTCCAGACCCAATTTTTCCATTACCTTTTCTGGTTTTTTATGGGTATTAACCAGAACTTTTCCTCCTGGAGCCAGGTTTTCAGTAACATCAACCACTTCCAGGAGAGTAGGGTCAAGAACAACAACAATTTTTGGGCTTTCAATCTGGCAGTGCAGGGTCAATTTGCTTTCGCTGATACGGTTAAAAGCAAGAACAGGGGCGCCCATTCTCTCGGGTCCATATTCGGGGAAAGCCTGTACATTAAGTCCCAGGTCTGATGCAACCACACCGAGAACAAGCGAAGCAGTTTTTGAGCCCTGCCCGCCTCTTCCGTGCCAGCGAATTTCAACTAATTCGGACATTTTTTGCCCTCCTTTATATATTATTACCCAGGGTGTCCTGGTACAGTTCCAAAAAAAATAAGCTGTTTCTATAACAGCCGTCGGTCATATACGGCGTTCCCGGGTAAAAAACCCATAAAAAACAAACAGATACTATCAATAAGTATAACAGAAGAGGTTGTTCAGGTCAATTCATTTTCAGCGAAAAAACCGGTTTTTTATTTAACAAAAAATTCCCCAAGAGGCCGAAATGACCAGGGGCAAGTTGGAATCTATATCTCCTTTCTTCCCTGAAGAGCTTTTCCCAGGGTAACCTCATCAGCATATTCCAGGTCTCCCCCTACGGGTAACCCGTGGGCAATCCTGGTTATTCTGTACCCTAAAGGTTTCAAGATCCTGGCCAGATACAAAGCAGTGGCCTCTCCTTCGACATTCGGATCTGTTGCAACAATTACCTCTTTTACATGGCTATCCTTAAGCCGATTAAGAAGTTCTTTTATTTTCAACTCCTCCGGCCCTATACCATCAATGGGGGAAATTGAGCCATGCAGGACATGGTAAAACCCAAAAAACTCCCCCGTTTTTTCCATGGCAACAATGTCCTGGGGATTTTCCACCACACAGAGAACCTCCCTGTCCCTCCTTGAATCTTTACAAATCGGGCAGGGATCGTCTTCAGTTAAGTTGCAACAACAGGAACAGTATTTAATTTTTTCTTTTGCCTCCAGGATTGAATCCGCAAGCTCTTTTGCCGCAGCCTGGGACCCCGAAAGAATATGAAAGGCAAGCCGCTGGGCGGTTTTTGGGCCAATCCCGGGTAATTTGGTCAGTTGCCCGACCAGTCGGGCAATGGGACGGGCGAAGTAATGCATTTTACATTAGACCCGGGATGTTCATTCCCCCGGTGACTTTTTGCATTTCCTGGCTGGCAAGTTCCTGGGCCTGGCGCATGGCTTCATTTACAGCTGCCAGGACCATGTCTTCCAGCATCTCCACATCTTCGGGGTCTACTGCCTCAGGATCAATTTTAATATCCAGGATTTCCTGCTTCCCATTGGCTGTAACTTCTACCATTCCTCCTCCTGCGTTGGCTTTTACTTCCTTTTCTGCGAGTTCTTCCTGGATGCGAGCCATTTCTGCCTGCATTTTTTGCACCTGTTT
>PUKG01000046.1 GCA_003550445.1 Halobacteroidaceae bacterium | reverse complement strand
TTTCTTTCAGAGAAGGAAGATTTCCCCAACCTTATTTTTGATTTTCTCAGAAAATTAAAAACAAATGAAAAGGTTTTAGATCACCCGGTAAAAGACCTGGAAAAGAGTGTTTGCAGGGAGAAGGTAAGGATGCTGGGACTGGTTCGCTTCAAAAAAGTTAAGGAGGGGTATTACTATTCTTCAATTAGTCCCCAGTACAATGTAATTGGCCTTCTTGCTCCCCATTTTTCTTCCCGCCAGGGAAAACAGGAGTGGATAATCCATGACATGAGTAGACAGGTTGCCATTTTTGGTGCAGGAAGGGATTGGGAAATCAAAGAGCTTACGGGGATGAATTTTCAAACTTCTTTTGAAGAAAAAATCGTTCAGCTTCTCTGGCAGGAACACTTTAAAGCCTTACCTGTTCCGGGAAGGAAAAACAGGAAAAGACAGAAAAGCCTTATTCCCAGGCGGTACTGGCCACACCTTATAGAAAAACAGTAATTATTTATGTCATGGGTTTGTAACCGAATTGTAACAGGGGGGGATTATAATTTTTTTACAATGACGAATTAATTTGTTCAAAAAAGGAGGGCGGTTAATGCGACTGGAGGGGAAAGTGGCTGTAATAACCGGAGGAGCCAGTGGGATAGGGCGAGAAACGGCCCTTGTTTTTGCCCGGGAAGGAGCCAGCGTTGGGATCTGGGATTTTGATGAGTCGGGAATTGAAGTTGCCCAGCACATTGAAAAAAACGGTGGCAAATCGTTTTTTGCCCGGGTGGATGTTAGTAAAATCCAGGAGGTTGAAAAGGCCCTGGAGGAAACGGAAAAAGAACTTGGTAATATTGACATCTTAATTAACAATGCTGGAATAACCAGGGATGGGTTTTTAACAAAAATGGCTTCAGAAGACTGGCAGAAAGTAATTGAAGTAAACCTGACCGGAGTTTTTAACTGCAGCCAGGCCGTTGCCAGAAAAATGATGGAAAGACAGGAGGGGGTAATAATTAATTCCTCTTCTGTTGTTGGTGTGTATGGAAATGTGGGACAGACCAATTATTCAGCAACCAAATCGGGAGTTATTGGTTTAACGAAAACCTGGTCAAAAGAACTCGGAAAAAAAGGGATCAGGGTAAATGCTGTTGCTCCAGGATTTATTGCCACACCCATGACGGAAAAGGTTCCTGGCAAAATACTTGATATGATGAGGGAAAAAACTCCCCTGGGAAGATTGGGGCAGCCCGAGGATATTGCCAATGCTTATCTTTTCCTGGCTTCTGATGAGGGAGCTTTTGTAAACGGAGCTGTGTTGCAGGTTGATGGAGGTTTGGTCCTATAAGGAGGTAGGGGGCATGCGGGAAAGAATGCATTATAATCCAAAAACCAATATATTAGAAATGGATTTGTCTCACCTTGCCATTGAAAGTTCCCATCAGATAAATGAAATTAAAGACTCTCTTGACGAGATAGTTGCCCCTTTGAATCAAAAGGTTTATGTCCTTGTGAACTATGAAGGCTTCCAGGTTGAAGATGAACTGAAAAGCCATTATAGCCATGTTATTAGGGAAATGTACAGGAAATATTTTAAAGGTCAGGTTCGCTACAGCCGAAGCGCCCTGGCCAGGGTCACTTTTAAAACTACCTCTTTGGAAAATGGAATTGAGGGAAACACCTTTCCCAACCGGGAAAAAGCCCTTGAGGCAATCGCCCAAATGAAGGGCAAAAAAAAGATTGAGGAGGATATGTGATGAAAAGAATTTTGATTCTATCTTTATTGGTGTTTTTGCTTGTGGGTTTAAGCCTGCCCGTACTGGCTGAAGAACCCATCAAAATTGGTATTGTTACTTCAATGTCCGGTCCCCTTGAGTATTATGGGGTAATGCAAACACGTGGTTTTGAGCTGGGAATTGAGTATGCTACTGATGGGACAAATGAAGTTCTCGGTCGGCCAATTGAAATACTGATCGAGGATAGCGGTATGGATCCAGGAACCGGGGTTACCAAAGCCAGGGAGCTCATTGAACGCCACGGAGTTCACTTCCTGCAGGGATCTGCAAGTAGCGCTGTTGCCCTTGCAATCCAGGATGTCTCCCTTGAATATGAAAGGATTTTCATGGTTGCTCCCGCTGCTGCCGATAGCATTACCGGGTCAAACTGGAATAAATATACCTTCAGGACAGGATCCACTACTACCCAGGATGCCCTTACCGGCGGAGTTTACGCTGCCCGGGAACTGGGTGAAGAATTCGTTATTTTTGTCCCTGATAGCGCATGGGGTCGCGATACAGAAAAGGCCTGGCGGGCAGCAATTGAAGGTGAAGGCGGAACAATTAAAAATGTAATTCTGGTTCCTCCCGATACTTCTGACTTTACTCCCTACCTTCTCCGTCTGATGCAGGACCGCCCGGATGCAGCAGTAGTGGCCTGGGCAGGGGCAGGAGGAATTCAGCTTTTTGATCAGATTGATGAATACAACCTTTATGACTATATGGCTATTACCAGTGGTTTTGGAGATATTCCTGCCCTGCAGGCAATGGGAGACAGCATAATTGGAGCCCAGGGAATGATGAAATATTTCCACACCTTACCTGATAACGAAGTTAACGATTGGTTGGTGGAGAAGTACCAGGAACGTTTTGGAACCCCTCCCGATCTCTTTGTTCCGGATGCTTTTGCTGCAGCCGTTGCTCTGGTCCAGGCAATTGAAACCGCCGGCACAATTGATACCGATACCCTGATTGAAACAATGAGGGGAATGGAATTTGATACTCCCAAAGGGAAAATGATTTTCCGGCCGGAAGACCATCAGGCCCTTCAGCACATGTATGTTGTAGAAATGCAAGAAGTTGAAGGTTACGATTATCCTGTTCCGGTTCTCCTGCAGGAAATGTCCCTGGAAGACACTGCCCCACCAATTACTGTTGAACAGTAAGTAAAAAAGGGCCGGTTTTTATAAACCGGCCCTTCCTTTAAGAAAGGAGGAAGCCTGTGGCTGCAACAGAATTCCTACTTGAAACTCAAAATTTAAAAAAACATTTTGGCGGCCTAAAAGCTGTGGACGGAGTTGATTTTCGAATTACCGAGGGAGGGCTGATTTCAATCATCGGCCCCAACGGCGCGGGAAAAACAACTTTTTTTAACCTGATAAGCGGAACTTTTAGACCCACAGCAGGAAAGGTTTTTTTCCGGGGCAGGCCTGTAACCGGGTATCCCCCCCACCGCCTTGCCCAGATGGGCCTGGGTAGGTCTTACCAGATTACAAACATTTTTCCCCTGTTAACGGTTTTGGAAAATGTCCGACTGGCCTGTCAATCTGCCGGGGAGGACAACTTAAAATTCTGGAAGCATTACAAAAAATTCCCCCAATATGAAGAAAAGGCCCTTTCAATCCTGGAAAGGGTTCGTCTCAAGGGCAGGGAGTTTCAGCCCACCTTGAGCTTACCTCACGGGGATAAAAGGAAACTGGAAGTTGCAATTGCCCTGGCCCGGGACCCAAAATTGCTTTTGTTAGATGAACCAACGGCGGGAATTTCCACGGAAGAACTTCCCGAGTTAACTAACCTGATAAAGGATATTAAAGCTGAGGGTTCTCAAACCATCATTCTGGTAGAGCACCGCATGGATGTTGTAACTGAAATTTCCGACAGAATTACAGTCCTGAACCGGGGGAAAATTCTGGCAGAAGGCACTCCTCAGGAAATTATGGATAATGAAGAAGTTCAAAAGGCTTACCTGGGAGGAGGTGGGAGTGAATGAGCGCCCTTCTTGAGCTAGAAGATGTAAACACACATATTCAAAGTTTTCATATTCTGGAAGGTATATCAATTAAAGTTCCCAAGGAAGGTGTTACTGTTCTCCTGGGGCGAAATGGAGCTGGAAAAACAACCACCCTGAGGACCATTCTTGGTTTCCATCCACCTTCCGACGGGTCAATAACCTTTGATGGGCAATTGATTAACGGATGGCCAACCTACCGGATTGGTTCACTGGGAATTGGTTATGTTCCCGAGGACCGGGGGATTTTTGCCGGCTTAACTGTTTACGAAAACCTCAAGGTTGCTGCCCGGGATGGTGTAAAGGAAATGGAAAGAAGACTGGAAAGGGTTTATCAATTATTCCCGGATTTAAAAAGAGCAACTCGCCAGCCGGCTGGAACCCTTTCAGGGGGGCAGCAGCAAATGCTTGCTCTGGCCAGGATCCTTGTAAGCAAGAACCGCTTACTCCTGATCGATGAACCATCAAGTGGCCTTGCTCCGATTATCGTGGATAGAGTTGCCGAGGCAATTTCTGAGTTGAAAAAAGAACTCCCGATACTTCTTGTGGAGCAAAACTATAATATGGCAAGGGAAATCGGAGATAATTATTATATTATTGACCAGGGGAGCTGTGTCCATCAGGGTCGTATGGAAGACCTGGATAATGAACCGGAACTTAAACAGCGTTACCTGGGCGTAGCAGTTTAGGGAAGGCAGGTGTTGGCAATTGTTTGATACTTTGTTTTTTAATCTTCTACTGAATGGTCTTGCCCACGGGATGCTGATTTTCCTTATAGCTTCAGGCCTTTCCCTTATTTTTGGGCTGATGCGGGTGGTTAACTTTACTCATGGTTCTTTTTTCATGTTTGGAGCTTACGTGGGGCGAAGCATTTTCCTGGCAACGGACAGCTTTGTCCTGGCCATCCTGGGAGGTTTGCTTTTCGGATTTGTTTTTGGGGCCCTCGTAGAAAGGATAGCCATCAGGCCTTTTTTTGGCAACAGGGTCCAATTGTTACTTTTAACCCTTGGAATGATGCTGGTAATGAACGAACTGGTTAAAGTTATCTGGGGTCCGACGATTTTAAGGTT
>PUKG01000260.1 GCA_003550445.1 Halobacteroidaceae bacterium | reverse complement strand
CTTGATGAATTTCACCAGATGGCTTTGGCCCAGGATTACATAAGCAGGGGAGGCATCCATTATGCCCAGGAAGTCCTGGAAAAAGCCCTTGGTGACCAAAAGGCCCAGGGAATCATAAAAAGACTTACGGCCTCCCTGCAATCCCGCCCTTTTGATGCCCTAAGGAAAACGGAGCCTTCTCAACTTTTGAATTTTATTCAGAATGAACACCCCCAGACAATTTCCCTTATTCTGGCATACCTGGAACCAGACAAGGCCGCGGCCATTCTTTCCGCTATTCCCGGGGAACTTCAGGCAGAGGTTTCCAAACGAATTGCCATTATGGATAGAACTTCTCCGGAGATTATCAAGCAGGTTGAAGGTGTCCTGGAAAAAAAACTATCCACCATTCTTCAGAACGAATATACCGATGCAGGGGGAATCGATTCTATTGTAGAGGTTCTCAATAATGTGGATCGGGGAACAGAAAAACAGATTCTGGATGCTCTCGAGGAAGAAGATTCTGAACTGGCAGAAGAAATCAGAAAAAGGATGTTTGTTTTCGAAGATATTGTTAACCTTGATAACCGTGCAATTCAGCGGTTGCTCCGTGAGATTGAAAACAAAGACCTTTCTCTTGCCCTTAAAACCGCCTCTCAGGAAGTTGCAGAAAAAGTATACAATAACATGTCCAAAAGAGCTGCCGAAATGCTTAAGGAAGATATCGAATTTATGGGGCCGGTTCGTTTACGGGAAGTCGAAGAAGCCCAGACCAATATTGTCAATGAAGTAAGGCGCCTTGAAGAAGCAGGAGAAATTGTCATAGCCCGGGGTGGGGAAGGTGATGTAATTGTCTAGGATAATAAAATCCCGACAGGTTCGCGTTGAGGGAACAAAATATTTGCTTCCTCCAACGGCCGAATATTTAGCAAAGGAGAACCAGGAATTTATAAAAGAAGACGATATTCCGATTAAATACATAGAGGAGCCCGCTGATGAAGAACAACCCGAGATCAGGCCAACCCCGGAAGAAATCCACAAGGAAGCAAAAGCCCAGGCTGAAGAGATAATAAAGCAAGCAAAAAAAAAGGCCGACGAAATTCGAGAAAAAGCTCAAAAAGAATCAGAGGTTTTACTGCGCCAGGTCCAGGATGAGGCAAAGGAAAAAGGATATTCCCAGGGATTGGACCTGGGAAAAGAAGAGGGAATTAAGAGTTGGGAAGGACTTTTCCAAAAATTTGATCAAAAGGTATCAGGGCTTTTGGATCAGTCAGAAAAATGGAAGGAAGATTTCCCGGGGCAGGTTATTGATCTGGCTATAGAAATTGCCAAAAGAATTATTAACGAAGAGGTAAAAGGAGACCCGGAAATAATTGTTCCCAGGGTTAGAGACACCCTTAAAGAATTGGCCCAGGTTGGAGACGTGTTGATAAAAGTTTCTCCAGAAGATTATCCTTTAATGGACGCAGCAAAAGAAAAAATCTTTGCCGAAAACGGGGGTCTTAAAAAAATCAACCTTATGGCAAATGAAGAACTGGAGAGTGGGGATTTTCTCATTGAAACCCAATTTGGGGGAATAGATGGACGGGTTAAAACCCAACTGGAATTATTATCTGAAGAATTGAAGAAAAGGTGGAGGAAAAATGGAAGGAATTGACCTCAGGTCCCTAACAAAAGATCTAAATAAACGGGCACCTGTCCGGGGATATGGAAAAGTAGCCAGGGTAATAGGGCTGACAATTGAAAGTGAAGGCCCAAATGCTCACCTGGGAGAATTATGCCATATTCGAGGGGGACGGGGGTCAGAACCACTTCCCGCAGAAGTTGTGGGTTTCAGGGAAAACCGGATTTTGCTTATGCCCCTTGGATCCCTTTCAGGGCTTGCTCCCGGGGCAGAGGTTATCGGAACTGGAAATACAATGAATGTTCCACTGGGGAAAGAACTTTTGGGGAGAGTGATTGATGGGCTGGGAAGGCCACTTGATGGTAAAGGTTCCTTTAAGGGAGAAGAATTATATCCCGTTCAAAATCAACCTCCCCACCCGATGACAAGATTAAGGATAAAAGAGCCCCTTGCCCTGGGTATTCGTTCAATTGATAGTATGATTACATGCGGAAGAGGCCAGAGGGTTGGAATTTTTTCTGGAAGCGGGGTAGGGAAAAGTTCTCTCCTGGCCATGTGTGCCCGCTACACATCGGCAGATGTTATTGTAATCGGGTTGATTGGTGAGCGGGGTCGAGAGGTCAGGGATTTCATTGAAAAGGACCTGGGACCCGAGGGCTTAAGCCGGGCTACAGTTGTGGTTTCAACTTCTGATCAGCCTGCCCTAATCCGGGTTAAAGGTGCTCTCGTAACCACTGCTGTAGCAGAGTATTTCCGGGATCAGGGAAAAAATGTTCTTTTGATAATGGATTCTTTAACCCGAGTTGCCATGGCTTTACGGGAAATAGGTTTGGCCATAGGAGAACCCCCGGCTACAAGAGGTTACCCTCCTTCAGTTTTTTCTTTTATGCCAGGTCTTCTCGAAAGGTCAGGTGCAAATGAGGTGGGAACAATAACTGGCCTTTACTCGGTTCTGGTTGAAGGTGACGACCTGCAGGAACCCGTTACTGACACTGTTCGAGGAATACTGGACGGTCACATAGTTTTAAGCCGAAAACTTGCCGGTGAAGGGCATTATCCTCCCGTTGACGTTTTGCAAAGCGTAAGCCGTTTAATGCCGGAGATTACATCTCCAGAAGATTTTAAAGCTGCTGGAAAGCTCCGCCGTCTTTTAGCCGCCTATGAACGAGCAAGAGACCTAATCTCCATAGGAGCCTATGAAAGAGGAAGTGATCCTGATGTTGATAAAGCAATGGATAGGATGGATGGTATTAAAAGTTTTCTCCAGCAGGAACTAACCGAGCAAGCAACTATCCAGGAGGCTTTTAGCGGATTGGGCAGCCTGGTTGAGGGGGTGTAGTTTATGAGGGCTTTTAAATTTCGCCTGCAACCGGTTTTGGATTTAAAGGAACAGGAAAAAGAAACCCTGCAGCAGAGCTACCAGAGGGCAAGAGAAAACCTGAAAAACCGTGAAGAAGACCTACAGCGGTTAAAGGAAATTAAAAAATCCACCCTTTCCAGGATGGACCTGGAGGGAGAAAGCAGTATCAACCCCAGGGAAAGAAAAATGGACTGGACTTTTATTGAATTGCTTAACGGAGAAATAGAACGAGTAACTGAAGATGTTAGGCGACTGGAGAAAATAACCCGGGAAAGGTTTTTGGAACTGGTGGAAAAAATGCGGGAAGAAAAGAGCCTGGAACGTCTAAAAGAAACTCTTTTCCAAGACCACAGGTTAGAACAGGAGCGGGTTAACCAAAAGGAAATTGATGAAATTGGGCAGCAGCAGTTCCACCTCCGGCAGGGGGAGGGATTATAGATGAAAAAAGCCCTGATAATATTTTTTGTGTTTTTGGTTTTTTGCGGGGTAACCCTTACCCTATTAGACGTTTTTGGGATATGGAGCATCACGGGAACCGTTAGAGAAGCTCTGGAAACACATCCCCGAATTGAGCCTTTTTTGATGGCAGCAGAAGACCGGGCGGAATTTGAAGAAGAAATTATAGGCCTCCAAAATAAACTTGCAGGAACAAAGGCGGATAAAGAAGAGCTGGAAAGGATTAATCGGAGCCTTGAAGACTTAATCGAAAGATACCAGGAACGGATTGATGAATTGGAATTAAGCCTTGGGGAACGTTTGGAAGAAATTGAAGAAAGAGATGAAAGGGTTCGCCAGGTTGCTCGAATTTACAGCCAGATGAAACCAGGAGAAGCAGCCGAGGTTTTAAATGGGCTTGATGATGACCTGGTTATAGAAATGTTTTTACGCTGGGAGGATAGATTTGCTGCCCGGGTCCTTGCAGAAATGGATTCGGAAAGGTCGGCAAGATTAACAAGGATCCTTTCAGAGTAGAATAAGAAACCAAAGAAAGGAGGTGAAAAAATGCAGAGCATAATATCCAGTCTCCTTCTGGGAATGGAACCAGCCCTGGAGACGTGCGAAAAAAAAGAAAAAAAGGGTGGAGAAAAATCTCCCTTCCTTCTACTTCTCCAGGGATTGCAAAAAGAAGGAGAAGAAGGTGGTAAAATCCTATTAAACCCTTCTTTAATCGAAAAAGAAAGCCCTCTGTTTCTTTTCCTTGACGAGGTTCTCGAGGAAATTGGAATTCCCTTAGATATTTTGCCCGAGATTAAAGAAATAATCGCAGAAAATGAAAAATTAATGGATTTGGTAAGAGATCTTTTCCTGGCCGGAGATTTTGATAAGGTCAGGGAGGTTATCAGGGAATTTGTTAATAAGGAAGGCGTTTTGGAAGGGCAAAAGAAGGCCTTTGAAACAAAAAACATGTCTAAAGGGCCTGGGAAAAACCCAACCTGGTCCAGGGTAAAGATACGAGGAGAAACATCGCGGACCGATTTTTCCGGCCAGGAAAAATTGAAAAGCCAAAAAGTTCTTCCAGAAGAAAAGGAGTTGTCGGGAAAGGAGAAAAAGGAAAACCAACCTGGAAAACAACAATCTAACCTCTACAGGAGAGAGCAAAGTTCTTTCCCGGATAACGCTACCCTAAACTCTATTTTCCCAGACGGAAAAAGAGATCGAGAAGGAAGAGCAAGAGAGGACCTGGACCGAGGAAGGTTAAACCTGAGTTCTTTCTTGAAAGCGGCTGAAGAAAAACCCAGGTTTGTTTCCCAACCCCTTGAACCGGATCTTTCTTTTGATGAGGAAAAGTTATTGAATTCCCGTCAACCATTAAGAAATTTTTTGGATGGCGGTGACAAAAAAAGGGAGAGCAGTAGCAATT
>PUKG01000093.1 GCA_003550445.1 Halobacteroidaceae bacterium | reverse complement strand
TTATTCCACTCATCAAATAAAGGTAGCGCTGGAAACCGCCAGTTCTATGACAATCCCCAAGTTGATGAGCTACTGGAAAAGGGAATGGTAGAAACTGATATGGATCAAAGGATGGCTTTTTATCAGGAAGCTCAGCAGATTATTTCAGAAGATGTTGGCTGGATTCCTCTTGCCGATGACCGGGAAGCTGTTGGTGTCCACGTTTCTGTTACCAATTTTGTTCCCTGTCCTTCCGGCTATCACATGTTCCACAAGGTAGGTCTGGAATAAACGTTTAAAACCAGATTGATATATGGGGCCGGGTTTCCAACGGCCCCATGTATCAATAGTTTTGTCAGGTTTTTGCCGGAGAGGAGGATGAGACTTAGTGTTAAAATATATTGCCAAACGTTTGATTTCCATGGTTCCTGTTTTGGTTGGTGTAACTTTTATTGTTTTTGCCATCATGCATTTCACTCCTGGTGACCCTGCAACCCTACTTCTTGGAGAGGAAGCCCCACCGGCAGAAGTTGAAAGAATGAGAGAGCGAATGGGTCTTAATGATCCCTTCATTGTTCAGTATGGAAATTTTTTGATGGGGCTTTTCAGGCTGGATTTAGGAATATCCCTGACTTCTGGAAGACCGGTTTATAATGAAATAATGAACCGCCTTCCCGCAACAATTCGGCTTTCTGCGGCTGCCATCCTTGTGGCTATTTTTATTGGAGTAATTGCAGGAATAATTGCTTCTACCAGGCAGTATACAGTTTTTGACGGGGGGGCAATGTTTATTGCCCTTTTAGGGGTATCCATGCCTAATTTTTGGCTTGGATTAATGATGATCCTTTTATTTTCAGTTTTCTGGAATAACACTTTTGGGTATGTTTTGTTTCCTTCTTCAGGGTTTGGAACTCTCCGCCACCTGGTTATGCCTGCAATAGTTTTGGGAACAGCCCATGCCGCCTTTATAACCCGGATTACCCGATCATCAATGCTTGAGGTTTTGCGTCAGGACTATATCAGGACGGCGCGTTCAAAAGGATTAAACGAAAGGGTTGTAATTTACATTCACGCCTTAAGAAATGCCCTGATGCCCGTTGTAACGATGGCCGGGCTTCGTTTTGGAGTTTTATTGGGGGGATCAGTTGTAACAGAGCAGATTTTTGCAATTCCTGGGATGGGACGTTTGCTGGTAGAATCTGTTCGCTCCCAGAATTATACCCTGGTGCAGGGGATAATACTGACTTATGCAATTATCTTCAGTCTTGTAAACCTGGCTGTAGACCTTTTATATGCGGCCATTGATCCAAGAATTAAGGTTCAGTATAAATAGTTTTGAGAAAAATTTCGGCCCGATTTATTGCGGAAGGAGGGGCATAAATGGCTACGGAAGCAACAACGGTTAAGGTTTCAGCCAAGAGAAAACAAAGAACCAAACTTCAGGAAACCTGGCGCAGACTAAGGAAAAATCGCTGGGCCATGGGTGGGTTATCATTAATTATTTTTCTTGCCCTTGTGGCAATTTTCGCGAATCAAATTGCTCCTTATGGTTACAACGAACAGGATTATTTGAGGATTTTGCAGGGGCCTTCGAGAGAAAATCTTTTGGGAACTGACAACCTTGGCAGGGATGTTTTGTCAAGGATTATTCACGGTTCCCGTCTTTCCCTTTCCATAGGATTTATTACCACCGGAATTGGCCTTACTGTTGGTGGATTTTTAGGGGCTCTTGCCGCTTTTTACGGGGGCAGGGTGGATAACCTGATTATGCGTTTTATGGATGTAATCCTGGCAATACCGGGTTTTATCTTTGCGATAGCCCTGGTAACTGCTCTGGGACCCTCACTAACCAACCTGATGATAGCGGTGGGGATTAATACCATCCCTTATTTTGCCAGGATCATACGTTCCTCGGTTATGTCCACAAAAGAAAATGAGTTTGTTGAAGCAGCCCGAGTTATTGGCTCTTCTGATCTCTGGATTATTTTCAAACACCTCATACCTAACTCCCTGGCTCCAATTCTCGTCCAGGCCACGTTGCGGATAGGAGATACAATCATTATTGCTTCTGGCCTGAGTTTTCTGGGGTTGGGAGCACAACCTCCTCTCCCCGAGTGGGGGGCACTGCTTTCAGCAGGTAGAGGGTATTTAAGGGTTGCCTGGTGGATGGCCACTTTCCCTGGTATAGCTATTATGATAACAGTTTTGGCTTTCAACCTGCTGGGAGACGGCTTGCGGGATGCTCTCGACCCGCGCCTGAAAAATTGATTTATTGTAAAGGAGGGTAACCGTGAGCGCCAATTTGCTGGAAATTAAAAATCTTCATGTCCACTATATTACCGATGACGGGACTGCAAAGGCAGTTAATGGTATTGATTTAGCATTAAAACCGGGGGAAAGCCTTGGCCTGGTTGGGGAAACCGGAGCAGGAAAAACAACTTCGGCCCTAAGCGTCCTGCGGCTTGTACCCAATCCTCCCGGGAAAATAATAGAGGGTGAAATTAATTTTAACGGAGAAAACCTCCTTAAAAAAAGAGAAAGGGAAATGAGGAGAATCCGGGGCAACAAAATTTCTATGATTTTTCAGGATCCCATGACCTCTTTAAACCCCGTTTTCACCGTGGGTCGCCAGATAGCCGAAAATGTAGCCTTACACCAAAACGTTAGTATAAAAAAAGGAATTGAAAGAGCCAGAGAAATGCTTGAACTGGTAGAAATTCCCGGAGGCCGGGTTTATGATTATCCCCATGAATTTAGCGGGGGGATGCGGCAAAGGGTTTTAATTGCAATGGCCCTGGCATGTAATCCCGCTCTTATAATAGCTGATGAACCTACAACTGCTCTTGATGTTACAATTCAGGCTCAGGTCCTGGAAATAATTAAAGGTTTAATGGAAAAGGTTAAAACATCCTTAATTATGATCAGCCACGACCTGGGAGTTGTAAGGGAGGTTTCGGAAAGGGTGGCAGTAATGTATGCGGGGCAGATTGTCGAGGTTGGTTCTATAAGGTCTGTTTTCCAGAATCACAAACACCCCTATACAATTGGTCTATTTGGATCAATACCGGATATTGATGATAGGGAAAGCACCAGATTAAAACCCACTCCCGGTTTAATGCCTGATGCGATGGAATTGCCCGAGGGGTGTCCGTTTCACCCACGCTGTCCAGAAGCCATGAAAAAATGCTCAGAAGAAACGCCGGAAAGTGTTGAAATAGATGAGAGGCATTTTGTTTCCTGTTTTCTATATTCTTGAAAATAGTCTTGTTTTTGTAAGGGGGAAATCCTATGCCGGATAAGTTACTGGAGATAAAAGATTTAAAAAAATATTTCCCGACAAAGCAGGGGTTGCTGCATGCGGTTGATGGAGTGAATTTTGATATTAATCGTGGGGAAACCCTGGGGTTGGTAGGAGAATCGGGATGCGGGAAATCGACAACCGGTAGGCTGCTTTTGCGATTGCTTTCAGCCACCGGGGGAGAAATTCTTTACGAGGGTGAGGATATATCAACCTTTAATAGAAAGAAAATGAAAGAATTTGCCACAAAGGCTCAAATGGTTTTCCAGGATCCTTTTTCTTCACTTGATCCCCGGATGAGTGTTGCAGATATTATAGGAGAGCCCCTTAGGGTTAACCGGGTATATAAATCCAGCAAGGAAAGAAAGAGAAAAATAGAAGAAATGATGGAGTTTGCAGGAATAGCTTCCCGGTTAATTAACTCCTATCCCCATGAACTTGATGGAGGAAGAAGACAAAGGGTTGGGATTGCCAGGGCTCTTGTTTTAAACCCGGATTTTTTGGTTTTGGACGAACCCGTTTCTGCCCTGGATGTTTCAATTCAGGCCCAGATTTTGAATCTGTTTGAGGATTTACAGGATGAATTTGAACTGACATATCTTTTTATTGCCCATGACCTTTCGGTAGTAAAACATGTCAGCGATAGAATTGCTGTAATGTATATGGGGCAAATTGTTGAGTATGCTGATTTTGACAAAGTAATTTATGAGCCCCTTCACCCCTATACCCAGGCGCTAGTTTCTGCAATTCCCAGGATACACCTTGATGATAAAAGAGAAAGGATTATCCTGGAAGGTGATGTTCCCAGCCCGGTTAATCCCGAACCACGCTGTCGTTTTTATGGAAGATGCCAGGAAAGAAAAGAAATATGCCAGGAACAGGAAGCAACCTTAAAAGAAATTGAACCCGGACGATTTGTTAATTGTCTTTTAAGGGAATAATGGGTTTTAAAAAGGGTAGTGAAGGAGGAGTGTCGATGCGGCCGATAATTGGGATTACCATGAATACAAGGGGAGAGTTTTCTTCTTATTATGTTGAATCTGTGGAAAGGGCCGGGGGATGTCCGATAATCCTTTCCAGTGTGGACAATTGTGAAACCCTTGAACCGGTTTTGGATAAGCTTGACGGAATAATATTTTCCGGGGGAACTGACATCAACCCATTTTATTACAACGATGCTCCCCGGTACGGTCTGGAAGAGGTAAAACCCAAAAGAGATCGTTATGAATTTCAATTGCTTAAAACCTGTTTTGAAGAATATTCTTTTCCCATTCTGGGAATATGCCGGGGAATGCAATTATTGAACATTTTTCAGGGAGGGACCATGTACCAATGCCTGGAGAAAGAAAAACCTGAAGGTTTGATGCATGCCTTAATGACCAAGTTTCCCCTTCACTATCCCTCGCATATTGTAGAAATTGAAAAAGATTCCAGGCTATTTGGCCTTGTTAAAGAAAAACAAATATATGTAAACAGCCTTCACCATCAGGGAGTAAAAGATATTGGGGAAAATCTCCTGGCTACTGCGGTAGCCCCTGACGGAATTATTGAAGGGTTGGAATTACCTGGAGAACGCTTTGTGGTAGCTGTGCAATGGCATCCAGAAATGATGAGTGAAAAAGATGAATATGCAAAAGCTATTTTTGGTGGTTTTGTCCGGGAATGCATAAATTCCGATAAATAATCTAATAAAAAGAAAGAAGATTAAAGCTGGTCTGTTTTTGCAGATCAGCTTTTTTGTCGTTTGGGCGGGAAAAAGTTTCCTTCCAACAGAAGAAAACAAAAAATCTCTTATAAAAAGGAAATATGAAGCACAAACCAGGCCTATTGTTTAATAATTTTCAAGTCAAGTTTCAAAGGAAAAAGGGATGAATTTTTGTTTAAAATCAGTTTAATAAATTTACTTTTCACAGGGCAAATCGTAACTATGGGAAATTTCGAAAAAAATTCAAGGTAAAATTGATAAAAAGGAGAAACTAGGGAAAGGGTGTGATAAGTTATGTTTTTACTGGAAAGGATGATTGATTTTGACAGACCAAGAGAAGACTGCTTTACAAATCAAGACCAAAATTGATGATATTGTAAAGAGTGTAATGGTTTTACCAGATGATAGAATTCTTGAATTAATGCTTGCGGCTGTAATCTGCCGGGGACACATCCTTCTTGACGACATACCTGGGGTGGGGAAAACCATGCTGGCCAGAACTTTCTCCGGAGCCCTGGGGCTTGATTTTAAGAGGATCCAATTTACCCCAGATCTTTTGCCTGCAGATGTTACCGGGATGAATATTTTTAACCAGAAAGAGAGAGAATTTGAATTCAGGCCCGGCCCTGTTTTTACAAACATTCTTCTTGCAGACGAAATTAACCGGGCAACACCAAGAACACAATCAAGTTTGCTGGAATCCATGCAGGAAGCAACAGTGACTATTGATGGAAAAACCCATAAACTAGAAAACCCTTTTTTGGTAATCGCAACTCAAAATCCTGTAGAAATGGAAGGAACCTTCCCGCTACCCGAAGCCCAACTGGACCGCTTTCTTTTCAGCCTTCGAATGGGTTATCCTTCCCCAGAAGGAGAAAGAGAGATAGTTAACCGATTTATTAATTCCAACCCCCTTGATGATGTAAAACCAGTGGCTGGAATTGAAGATTTGCGCTGGCTTAGAGAAAAAGCAGGAAGGGTTTTTATGGCCAAACCCATTCAGGAATATATAGTAGCAATGGGTCAAACAACCCGGAAGCTGGAGGGGGTAAGATTGGGAGCAAGCCCCCGGGGGACATTATTTCTGGCCAGGGCAGCTCAGGCAATGGCTTTGATTAGGGGTCGGGATTTTGTTTTGCCTGACGATGTTCAGGATGTGGCAAAACCAGTACTATCCCACAGGATTTTAACCTCAGTTTCTTCAACGGTCTTTGAGGTTACCGGGGGTGAACTTGTGGATAAAGCTTTAGAGAAAACTGAAGTCCCGGTTGGGCCCTTCTCATCGGGTGAGGCTGATGAAACCTAAAACGGTAATGCAGGTTGGAGGAATTTTGGTTTTTATTGGAATTGCTGCTGGTAGTACGTTTGGAACTATCCCTGGCCTGGTACTTTTGGTAATGGGCTTTTTTTCCATGCAGTGGGAAAGAAATATTCTACACAGGGTTTATCCGGATTTTTCTATAGATAAAAAGAGAGCCTTCCCCGGTGATGAAGTAGGAGGGTATGTTAGCCTTGTTAACTTTCAGCCCTTCCCAATTCCCCGGTTAAGGCTTTTTATTGATTGGCCCCCCAATCTCGGTTTCCCTAGGGGAAAAGAAATAGTTCTTTCTCCTGAAAGTACAAGTTATCAAATTGCCCAGGCTTTTGGGCTACGGTGGTTTGAAAAAGTAAAGAGGCGGTTTTTTATCTCCTGTAAAATGAGGGGAGATTATTCATTGGGACCGGTGGAAATGAAGGCTGGAGATTTTTTTGGTTTCTCTGAAGCCCAAAAGAAATCCAACCAGGGCGATCGGTTCATGGTTTATCCCAGGCAGGTTCCAGTTAATCTTTTGAAAACAACCTCCCGGAGCCCTTTTGGCGATAGAAGTGAAGTAAGCTGGATTTTTGAAGACCCGGTTCTTTTCCGGGGAACGCGAGATTATCGCGCAGGGGACCCTTATTCAAGAATAGAGTGGAAGGCAACGGCGAGAACGGGGCAACTTCAGACAAGGCTGGTAGATGCTTCTTTTGCCAATGAAATTGGTTTAGTGGTTAATGTTTCTACAAAACCTTATATCTGGCAGATAGACCGGGATTTACTGGAAAAAAACCTTATGGTAGTAGCTTCATTATTGCCTTTAATTTATAAGGAAAAATATCTTTTTGGAATTTATTCCAATGGAAGGATAGCCGGAATAAATTCTACTGCGGGCATAAATGTGGGAAGCGGTCCCGACCATTACAGGCAGTGCCTTGAATTTATTTCCCGCCTGATTCCCGGTAGCAGAACAGATTGTGCTGAAGTTCTGGCAACAACAAGTCGAAGACTTGGGGAAAAAGCCCATATTGCCGTATTTTCGGGTGTTTTATCGGAAAACCTAATCAAAGAAATTAAAAGATTACAAAACTCCGGGAGAAAGGTTACTTTTATTTACTCCGGGGAAGAAACCGCAGAAAAATTGCCAGGAGGGATTAAGGGATACCAGGTTTTGGAAAGGGGGCCCTGGGATGAACTGGAAAACATTACGCTCAATCCGTTTTACCGTTGATTTATTTGCAGTTATAGGTGTCCTTGGTTTTCTTTTGCCCTGGTTTTTAATTGTGGAACATATTTCAGGCCACACCCTGGGTTTCCCCCTTTTTTGGCGGATTTGTATTCTTGTTTTCTGGGGCCGCTATCTTACCAGATTTGTTCAATTTTCCCCCCGCCTTAATACTGATAAAAAGAAAAGCATCGCAATTATTTCCTACATTCTTTTTAGTGCCCTTTTTTTATTTTTTCTGGTTTATTCCCCCGGGTTTGGTGATAGACCAGACGATGTTTTTGCCTGGTTTTTTATTGGGATAATTTTTTTACTCTGGGGAATTAAAAGCGGTACTGATGATGTTACTGCCAGCGTTTTACACCGGGTTTTAATGACTGGTTCTGTTAGTTTTGCAATTTTCTTTTACATTGTTTTTCGCATAGATCTCTGGCAATTTTTTGAAATGCAGTCAGTACCCTATACCCTTGGGTGGTTTTTGCTTGTTATTTTGGCCCTTGGTCTTTATCGAATTCTGGATTACTCCCGATCAAGCTCGGAGCCTAAAGAAAAGGAAACCCGGCTCTGGTCTCCCTTTATTGGAACCCTTGCAATTATCTGCGTTATGCTTGCTGTAATAAGCAGCCTGGCCATTCCCGGCCTGGTAAATTTTTTCCGACCCCTTTTTAGAGCCGTTTTAATGGGGATCCAGTGGGCTTTAAATGGGGTTCTCTGGGTTTTTGCTTACATTGCTTCAGGGGTTATTTATCTTTTAAACCTTTTTTTAAGGCCTGTGGAGTGGGAAATAGAGATGGAAGGGGAACCAGAAATGGGTTTCCAGGAGGAATTGGCTGAGTTGGCTCAACCCGGTGATCCCATTTCCCAGGCAACGGTTGAATATATTACAGTAATTGTATCCATTGTTGTTTTTGCAATTATTGCTTATATTATCCTTGCTTTGGTTCGAAATAAGGGAAAAAAGGAGGAAGATTTTACAGAAACAAGAGAATCCCTTGCTTCTGCCGATGCTTTCAGCAGGTGGGCCGCAGAAACCCTGCAGGGAGTAAAAAAGGCCTGGTCTGATCGGATTGGGAAAATAAAAAAGTCCCGGGATTATAAAACTGCAACGGAGATTTACAACGCCCAATTAATGGCCATGTCAAAAAAGGGTTATCCCAAACCCGGGGGAATTACACCTAATAATTTTCAAAACAGGATAACAAAAATAATCCCCGGGGCAGAAGAGAAAACAGATAATATTTTAAGATCCTTTTCCCGAGAATACTACGCAGGGCAAACAATCTCACCGGAAAAAATTCAGATTTTAAGAGAGGATTTGAAAGAAGTTTTAAAATTCATTGGCTCCCTGGAAAAGAAAAAAGATTAAAAAAGGCTCGCCCTTAGGCGAGCCTAATTTTTATGTTCTTTTCCTCATGTAATCCAGAATATCCTCGGGAATTTCATTTTCCCTGGGAATTCTTTCTTCAAAGTTTTCCTGGTAATAAAAGGTCAAGAGAGCATCCTTGAATTCAGGAGAGAGTTCATCGTTTATGGGGCCAGAAAAAAGACCTGATTTTTTCAGTGAATTTTTAACCTCAAGGAGAATTTTTCCTTCCAGGGGTATTTTTTTTACTTTCCGGTCAGAAAAATAGAGGTAGAAAAGCTCAAGCATTTCCGAAAGTTTTTCAATAGGCTCGGGATCATCGTCAACCCTGAGGTCAATGTACTTATCGGTAAGGCCGGCGTAACCACCTTTTTCTCGATAAACAACAAGGGCTGCAGCCTGCTGTCCTCTTTTGTCTCCGCCGGCTTTTTGGCCTGCTTTTAGAGATTCAAGGAGTCTGTCTGCAAGGGGACCTTTAGTATTAATAAAAGTTTCAGCCATGGCTTCAACTGTTTCTTTACCTACAAGGATGTTTCCCTGGGCAGCAAAATTATTCCCGGAAATTCCTCCGGCAAAATCCAGGCATTCCTTTCCGGTAAAAGAAGCAGATCGACCCCTGGCATCAATAACCCCTACCTGTCGATGGTTAAAATCGCTGTCTTCTTTGGTTAGTTTTTCAATAACTTCTTCAGGAGAAAGACCCTCTGCTAAAAGTTTCAAACCATTAGGACCGTACGAAGGATTGGCCAGGGCCTGGGTTGCTACCGCACCCACCCCGGAAAGAATATGAGGAACAATTGCTCCTGCAGCAAGGAATTTTGACTGGACTGCAATTCCCAGGTCCCCGGTTTCTGGATCAAAACCCGCAATTGAAAAAGTGGATGTTTTTAAAGGCTTTTTCATTATTAATTACCTCCCATTTTCTTTTTACCTTATTAATTTCCAACAGCACATAATCAGAAAAAAGCCAGGGGGAAATTACCCCCTGGGGAACTTAAACTGAGGATTTGTTTTTATTTTTAATTTTTTGCCCGGCCTGATAGACCAGACTTTCAATAAATTCTTCCCTGTTGGAATCTTCCCTTCCATCGTAATAAATTGAAATTACTGGGATATCAATTTCTGCCTGGAGAGCGTTTTGCTGGGCTTCAACTATAGAACCAGGCATACAGGTGAAGGGAGCAACAAAAATGGCTCCTCCAACCCGGGGGCGATCAGAAAAACAGGCTGTTCTTCCGATGGTCATGGGAGGTTCTCCGCCGTAATGCTTGGAAACATAGGGAAGGGCCCTTTCCTGGATTTCTGCAGGGGTTGGCTCATGTTGATCTGCTAGTAATTCACCAGCGGCCTTTTCCATCCTCATTTCATGACCATGGGCAAGTTTTAACATCCAACCATAACCCTGACTGGTTAAAAAGGCTCCCAGGTTCCGGTCATTATATAAGGCTTCTCTGGCTTCTTGCCTGGTTATGTGAGCCGTGTAGGTAAAGATTTCCGTAGCTGGGGACATTAAAACTTCTCCTCCAGCAGCTTCAATTCTTCGAGCTATCTCCTGATTGCAGCGGTCATCAATCCGGACATAAAATTCTCCGGCAAGAACAATTTGAGGTCGACCGGGTTTTTGTCCCCGCACTTCCTGGAATTTTTCCGAGGCTTCTGCAAGAAGTTTTTCAATTCCTCCCAGAAGAGCTCCCCGGATTATTTTTGCCGTGCTGAAACCGTGGTGTTCAAGCAAGCTTAAAAGCTTATTAGAATATTTTAGGAAAAGATGGTCGCTAACACCCTCCTTATCTTCATAGGGCCTTGTAGCAAAAAGCATTTTGTAAAGAATGTCCATGGCCAGCATTCCATCAAAGGACGCAATAACAAAACCGAGTCCGAAGCGCTTAAAGACATCGTCAATTTTTATTGAACAAATTCGGCGTCCTCCGTGACCTGCCTTGTTTAAAATCAAGGATTGGGCAGGGGCATACATCCCGTATCGACAGGGGCCGCAGGCCCATCCCTGGAAGAAAACGCTTTCTTTTTCTTTGCTGACCTCAGGATTATCATCAATAAACTCCAGAAAATCCTGGACATTTTGAATAAAGGGCAGGCATTCCTCTCCATTAACAAATTTCCTGGCCTTTGTCATATCGCTGTCGCTGCTTCTGGGTAAGATTCTAGCGTCAATGCCTTTGTTACGGAAAAGGGCCTTGAACACACTGGCATGCCTTGTAGGTTCGGGAATATAAATTCTTTCCCAGCTTTTACTGCTAATGGGGTGGGTTGTTGCCTCTAATAAAGAAGGAACGACAGAATCCCGGCGGGCCCGGCAGGTGTTTTTAAAAGCTTCCAGCCGCGTGATTAAGCCTGCTGGGGCAGTGTGTTCATCAAGGGTCAGGCGCAGGAAACCGGTAATGTTTCCAAGGAAATGTCGGAGCATGGCATTGGGGCCACATTTAAAAGGATCCTGGAAAACAATATTAAAAATGGGAAGTCCTGTTTCCTTGACTTTGGTGTTTAAAAAGCGAGCCATGATTGCGGCGGTAAGCATTTTCTGGACCTGGAAGGGGTAAATGTTTTCTGTCTTTTCTGCAACATCTTTCATATATTCAATAAGTTCTTCCCGGTAAGGTTCGAGAATGGCGGATTTGATCCTGCCTTCATAAAACCCCCGAAATAGTTCGAAGAAATGGTCCTGGTTTAAAGGCAAAAGGCCCCTTTTCCTGGCATATTCAAGGGATCCTTTGGCAACAAAATCATCGTAAAGGGTGTAAGAGCGGCCAAGAAAAACTGCCGTGATTTCATCGGGATAGTTTTTCAACTCTTCAAAAATCCTTGCTGCTTCATTTTCCATGTCCCGGGAAAACTGCTCCCGGGCAGAAAAAGCGCTGTTAACGGCCTTTTTAAAATTCTCCCGAGAAAACTTATTGCCCAAAAGCTTCCTGGCCACAGGTTCAAGTTGTTTTTCTATGCGAATTTTTCCTTTGCGGAAATTAAGCTGGGCATAGAGGTGTTTTTCTGGTTCAATGTCAACTGATTTGGCAACTACCTGATCCAATGTTTGAAGGAGAGAACAGGTAAATCCTCGGGGCCAGTTTGGAAACCAGGGAATGGCTTCCATGTCTACGGGCTCGGGGATAAAAATAAAATCCAAATCCTTATCTTTCAGTTCTTTATAATGTCCAACAATTATTTCCATGGGGTAGCACATGTCGGAATTAAGCATTTGCTTGCCCCATTCCAGGGTTTTTTGGTCGCTTTCCTTTGACTGGACAACCCTGGCACCGAGTTCCCGGAAAAAGGCTGCAAAGAAGGGGTAGAGATCGTAATTGAGTCCAGCCCGGGCAAGGCCGACTGAAGGGCCATCTGATCGGGGTTCTCCCGCGGCCTTTGCAAAAATTTCATTTCTAGAGCTGATAAAATCTGGAAGGTTAACTCCTTCCAGGGATTTTTCCAGGTCAGAAAAACGGCCACATCGATCTCCGTAAATGAAACTTGATTTATCATCAAAGGTAATAATGTCAAGGGTACAGTTATGTTCATGCTCGCATTGGGCGGTACACTTCTTTTTATCTACCTGGAAAGAATTTAAACGATCCAGGCTGCGGAAAGCGAAGCGGGCAGGGTCTCCTTTTTCACTGAAAAACTTTGCCATCAGGGCGCTGCCGAGGGCACCCGTAAGTTCTGGGTTGGCAGGAACATGGATTTCTCTTCCTGTTTCTCCGGCAAAGGCTGCAGCAAGGGCATGGTTTTTGGCTGTGGCTCCAGTAAAAACAAGCCGACCTTCAAGGGCCCTGTTTTCAGCAGTTTTATTTAAGTAATTTCTGGCAGAAGAATAGGCCAGGCTTGCCAGCTGTGAAGATAGGGGAAGACCCCTGGAAGCCGCTGAAACCAGGGCTGATTGGGAGAGAAGGGTGCAGGTATCTCCCAGATCAATTCCGAAATCAGCGGTAAAAGCTTTCTGTGAGAATTCTCCTTTAATTTTTACTCCTAATAATTCTGCAAGGTTTTCCAGGAAAGTACCTGTTCCCGCAGCACAAACCGGGTTCATGTTGTAATCAAAAAGAATACCTTTATTCAACTGCAAAAACTTGGAATCTTCTCCCCCAATTTCAATTATTGCCAGGTCTTCATCATTACCGTAAAGGTACTTAACTCCTTCAGCCTGGCAGGTAATTTCGTCAACTGCATATTCGGCATTTAAGATTTTTTGGGAGAGAAACCTTCCTGAACCAGTAGTACAGGCTTTTATTGGAGCACCACCAATTATATCTCCGTAATTCTCTCGAACCTTTTTCATTAATTCAAGAACCTGAAGGGCAGGGCGCCCAGCAGTTGGTAGATAAACTCCGCCAATGATTTTCCCATCAGCATCCAGTAGGGAACACTTTGTTGAAACAGATCCGCAATCAACTCCAAGATAAACAAAATCCAGGTTAAAATTTTCCGGGGAATTTTTCGGGGGTTCCATGTAATGAACCCGATCTGGATCGAGGGGAGGTAGGGGACGGTTAGGTTTATAGGGACGATTTAGAATATCAGAAATACTTAATGAAGAAAGGGTAACGGAATTTGCCCTGAAGGCAGCCCCCATGGCATTAATAAATTCGTGTTGAGAAGGGATTACAACTTCAATTCCATTTTCCCGGCAGTGTTTTTTCAAATATTTCATGACAGCCCGGTTATTGGCAACCCCTCCAATTACAGCAAGTTTTCCCGGACCTTTAATTCGGTTCTGGGCAACGTTTGTTACAACCAGGTCAACAAGGGCTTTGGCCATGCCGGCAGAAACTGCAGCCTGAGAAGCCCCTTCATTTATTGCATGGGTCATATCCGATTTGGCAAAAACAGCACAACGCCCGGAAATTTTTACCGGGTCTTCCGCTTCCAGGGCCACTTCAGCAAGTTCTTTATCATCAAAGCCCATTCGGGTGGCCTGTTGATACCAAAAAGACCCGCTTCCGGCAGCACATTGGCCGTTCCTATTAAAAAACTCAACAGTTCCATTATTTCCTAACTCCAGGTAATACATGTTTTCATGTCCCAGAGAAAGGACAGAATCAACCTTTGAGTTTATATGTCCAAGCCCCATTTGGAGAGCTTCAACTTCCAGGACAGGATCCAGACCTGCTTCCCGGGCAAGGAGTCTCGAGTTACTTCCCGTTACTCCCAGCTTGATTTTTTCATTATTATTATCTTTTAACAGGTGTTTTAGGCATTTCCGCGCAGCTTCCAGGGGACTTCCCGAATTGGGGATAGAAACCGTTTTAATTTCCCCGTTATCCTCGAGAACTCCCTTAACAGCAAAAATTCCCATATCCAGGCCAATTTTTGGTATTTCTACTGGCAATACCAGCACCCCCCATTAAAGGTCTATTAACTGAAATTCGTTTTTTTCTTTAAAAATCCTACAATTACTTTTTTAGATAGCAGGTTTTCCCTTAGCCAGCACAGAAGTAAAAATTGAAGAAGATGTTCCCGGACTGGAGGAGGTTATATGAAATACAAGTGTCCCCAGTGCTTAAAGGAAATAGAAAAAGATGAGGAAAAATGCCCACATTGCGGGAAGGTTCTCCTCTGGGACGGTGAAACCCCGGAAACTCTTGAAGAAAGGGCAAGAAAAAAATCGGGCTGCTTTTTCCTTGCTCCTGGACTATATGCCCCGCTTCTTTTTTTAATTGTTTTAATTTTATTTGCCCTGATTTTTACCCTGAGCGGGGATTAAAAAAACTGAAGAATAATTACCAGAATAAGGGCAGGAGTTCCAAGGCAGAAAAAATACAGGGCTCGAGACAGTTTTTCCTCTCGGTTATGTTCTCTTTGGACCTTTCCTCGCTCGGTCATAAGGTATTGTCTCAAAAAAGATTCCCTAACGCCCAGAATTGCTGTTAGGGTGTTGAATAATCCCAGGGCAAAAAAGGAAGCAAAAATAAATGCAGCAATCTGACCAACAAGGGCGAGTTCAGGGTCGTTTCCCCTTCTGAAAAGAACAAAAAGGACAATGGGGATACTAATTGCAACAATAACCAGGCCTTTGATAAAGGCAGTTGGAAAATTTCTGTTTTTTAACAAAACTATCACCCTCTCAACTAGAACCATACAAATATAGGATATTTTAAATGGCCCGGGGTGTCAAACCCCAATTTAAATTTGTTTTTTGGGAGGAAATATTATTTGGCTGAATTCTTGTTTCATTTTATCCCGCTTCTCAGGCAGTTTTTCATCCTCCTGATAATCCTTTTTGCCATTAGTGGGGGGAATGCTTTCATTGAAAATATAAGGGCATCAGGACGAATTCCTCCCCTGGAAATTGAATATATGGGAACCCGCTTTAAGGGAAGGAGACTTGTTATTGCAATAACTGCTGCGATTTTACTGAATATTCTTTTGATTTTATTTAACCCACTGATGCAGTCTTATTTTTCCGGGCCAATCTTTTTAATTTTCTACCTTGTATTAGTGGTTTTGGGAGCAGGAATTACCGTTTATAGCCTTGATCAATTTTTGTTCCTTTCTGGTGTTCTTGGTGTTTTTTTCAGTAATTTTTTTAAGGACAGGGAGGTTAAGGAAAGAAAAAATTAAGGGAAAACAATGTGAAAAGAGGTTAATTATAGTATTAAGGAATAGAATGAGAAAGCAGTTATAATTACCGACTTTTTTTACCAGAGGACAAATAAATCCTTAAATTAAGGAAGGTGGTAAGGATGCTAAAAAGGAATGTTTTGCTCCTGCTGGCTTTTTCTCTGGTTTTTTTAAGCACTTCAATTTTTGCCGATGAAATCCACACCGGAAATTACACCATGATCAGGGAATCGGAGTGGGAAATGTTAAATAATTTTGTGGAAGATCCTGAATTTAATACCCCGGAAGAATTTTTAGAAGCCTGTGACAATTATATTGAGGAAATAAGTGTTTTTCTGGGAAGGGAGGACTGGTTGCAAAATATTTACCGGGAAAGGATTGAATTTTTTACAACCCGCCATTTACCCAGTTACATTTCAGGAAGCCACATGATTGCAATTAATTCTCAAAATTTTGGTCAGAATAATGCCCCAATTGCTCGAGAAATAGCGAGTTTGATAATAAGGAGATATAATTCTTATACCCTTCACATTGGAATTGCTTCAGCAATGCAGGAACGATTTGGGAGAAATATAGCCCCTTACAACTGGGGGGAAAACCCTGACGAACTTGCGGGAAAATACCTGGAGCAGGATTATTTAATCCAGGAAATAGGAGAAAAGGGTTATCCCTATCACCTGAAAATTTATCCCGGAGGCGTCGATAGAGAACCCCTATATGTCCTCAGCCATTCCTTTGTTAACTTTTTGCTTGATGAGTATGGGGTAGAAAAATTAATGGAAGTTTACGACGCTACAGATCCCCAAAAGGGTTTCAAGGAAATTCTGGGGAAAGAACTGGATGACCTGCGTGAAACCTGGTTGGAAAATCTTTAAATTTTTGTTTAAACTTGAGTTTGAGGGTTAAAGAAAAAGAAGCAGGCGCGGAAGCGCCTGCTTATTAATCTCCAAATACATCCAGAAAAATTTCCAGGTTTTTATCAAGCACTGGACCCGCCATTAAGTCCTGTAAAGCAAGGGAGTAATGTCCTTTTTTAACTCCCGGGATTATTTTTTCTCGGGCCAGGACAGCAAGAATTACCACATTTTCCATTCTGGCATCTTCCAGTTTAATTTTATCTGCAATTACTTTTTTAATGTTTCTTTCATTGCATTCAGCGGCAATAGCGGCAGAAACATCCTGTCGATCTTCTTTAATTCTTACAGCAAGGGGTTGCCATTCAGTTTGGGAATAAAGGAGAGTTCCCTCGTCCCGTAAATAGTTGTTCAGACCCCTTAAAGCCTCATTTATCTCCAGGCCAATGACCAGGTCTGCTTTTCCTTTCTGGATCAGGGGTGAGTGGGAAGGGCCAATCCGGATATAGGATTCGACAACACCACCCCGCTGGGCCAGACCATGAGTGTCAACACCCTGGACTTCAAAACCAGCGTGGTCAATAGCCCGGGCAATGGTTTCACTGAGAAGACCGATTCCCTGTCCGCCAACACCTATCAGGTAAATATCGAATTTTTCCATTATCCGGACCCCCTATTTCTTAATTTCGATGGCCTGCACGGGGCAGGTTTGGATACAGGATCCGTCCCCAATGCAGAGGTCATCGTGAACCCAAACGGCACCATCCTGGTTTAACTGGAATGACGGGCAACCAAAAGCACTAACACAGGCATGAATTTCCCGGCATTTATCGGTAATTTGGACCTTTTTTAATGTCCGGCCTTTTTTCCGCTGTTCTCGGGAGAACTTCAACATACATGGGTGCTTGGCAATTACAACGCTAAATCCATCAAATTCAACGGCTTTTTTAACATAATCCGTTAATTTAGCCTGGCTGTAGGTGTCAATTTCAAAAATCTTTTCAACCCCGAGACTTTCCAGGAGAGGAGCAATGGCAATCTTTTTTGTTTCTCCCCGGACATTTCTTCCGCTACCGGGATTGTCTTGATGCCCCGTCATTGCAGTTGTATCGTTTTCCATAATAATAAGGGTAAAGTTATGCTGGTTAAAAACCGAATTTATTATCCCGGGCAAACCGGCATGGAAAAGGGTAGAATCCCCGAGGAAAGCAACGACGTTTTTTTCGGTATTAAAAAGAGATAAACCGGAAGCCGTTCCGCTGCTATGTCCCATACTTAAAAGAACCTGTCCCAGGGAATAGGGAGGAAGGTACCCAAGTGTATGGCATCCGATATCGGCCACGGAAATATCCTCTTTTTGCAGGGCTTTTTTAATGGCAAAAAAAGCGGACCTGTGGCCACACCCGGGGCACATCTGGGGTGGGCGGGGAATGGCCTGATGAATTGGTTTTCTTTCTTCCCTTGAGCTTAAAAGATCCGGCCAGTTTTTTTCTAAAACATCCCATACTTTATCAGGGGTATATTCCCCAATCCAATCATCAAAATCAACCTTGCCTTCAATTACTGTATTTAAATTGTGGTCATAAGCAAGGGATTTTATTTTTTGCTCCAGGAAGTCATCAAGTTCCTCGAGAATTTTTACCTCGCCGTGGTCTTTTAAAAATTTGATTATTAATTTCTCTGGTAGAGGGTGGACAACTCCAAGGCGAAGAATATCTACTTCCTCTTCTATTTCGGGAAGAACCTCCATTAATGATTTAAAGGGAAGCCCGGTAGTAATGATCCCCCGATCAGAACCATTATTGATAACTTCGTGAAACGGAGAATCTTCCATCTCTTCCTGGAAATTTTTCAATCTTTCCAGAGCTATTTTCTTTAACTCGAAAACACTTGATGTCAGGGGGATATAAGGGCCATACTTTTCTGGGGAAAATCCCGGTTTGTTATCCTGTTCTTCGAGCTTAAGAGGAGCAAATTCAATTTTCTGCTTGGCATGGCATACGTGGGTTGTCAAACGTAAAATTACAGGCATATGTTTTTCCCTGGATAATCTTACTGCTTCTTTAAACATATTGTAGGCTTCGGCAGGATCTTTTGGTTCAAAAATTGGAATGTATGATAGGCGACCAAAATGGCGATTATCCTGTTCGTTTTGCGAAGAATTTGCTCCCGGATCATCCCCCAGGACAATTACCATTCCTCCAGGGATATCCATTAATCCAAGTTGAACGAAGGAATCTGAAGCAACATTCAAACCAACACTTTTAAAAAAGACGCAGGACGTGCGCCCATTAACAGCCGCTCCAAAGGCGACCTCTAAAGCAACTTTTTCATTTACGGAAAATTCGAAGTAAAGAGGGTTTTGATCCCGGGGGAGGGAGGTTATGGCCGCTCCAATTTCCGGAGTTGGCGACCCGGGATAGGAGGTAACCACCCTCACCCCACTTTCAAGCATGGCTCGGACAAGGGCATGATTGCCCATAAGTAGTTCGGAAAAAGAATCCGGTTGGAGCAAAACATCACCAAGCTTTTTCAATATTCTCCCTCCTTCAATAATAGTAATTACTATTTCGCGCTAACCAAATAAAACCCTGCAAAAAGGTAGAAAATCAGGAAAAAAAGAGAATCAGTTTAATTTTTCTGGGAAAGGAAGGAAGGCAGGAAAAAAAGGAGAATTTTAGTGTAGGAATATTTTTTGGCAAAAGAAAACATTTAAACAGAAACTACACAACAGAAGGGACAATAAGCTATGAAAATTAACCTCCGACCTATTTTTTTTATTTCTTTAACCCTGATTTTTATCTTTTTCCTCGGTTCCGGAATAGCCTTTGGTTATGCCGGGGATTTCCATTTCCACCTGGCCAGTTCTCCGATGGCGGAAATCATTGAATCCCTGGCAGGCGACACTATTTCCGGGGAAAATCTAGGAGAAACCTGCAACCAAACGGTAATAAAAAAACTTGATGAAGCTGGATTGGAAAGAGCTTTTGTTTTATCTTTTGCTTACATTTTTGGTATGCCGGGCCTGGAAAATCCCCAGGAGTACCCTGATGTTAAAAAGGAAAATAATTTTCTGGCAATGGCAGCAGCAAAGGAACCAGATCGTTTAATTGGTTTTTTCAGTGTTAATCCCCTTAAGCCCTATGCTCTCCTGGAAATGAGTCGTTGTGTAAAACTATTAAACCTTCCTGGATTAAAGGTCCATTTTACGAACTCAGATGT
>PUKG01000311.1 GCA_003550445.1 Halobacteroidaceae bacterium | reverse complement strand
GAAATAATAAAATCTACTTTTTCAGCTATTGCAGTCTTAACCAGTTGGGCGAATTTATTTACCGCAAAAAGGACATTTACTCCAATTGCCCCCTTTGTCAATTCCCGGGCCTTCCTTATTTCCTCACGGAGTTCCTGCAGGGACATTCCAGTACCAGCAATAACCCCTAATCCACCTTCGTTAGCAACAGCTGCTGCAAGGGGAGCTGTGGAAATTCTTACAGCCATCCCCCCCTGAATTATAGGAATGGGGAGTTTAATATTTCCAATTTTCAATTCCCTATTCATTTTTTTGCCTCCTAAAAACCATTTCTGTTTCTGCTTATAATATTATTAATTATAACAGAGAAAGAAAAAAAAACAATAATTTATTTTTTTGTTCCAAATTGGGGGTTTCCTTTCCCCCTTTTTTTTGTTATAATTGTTTTTGTATTATTCTTTATCTCTCTATCTAGTTAACGAATTAAAAAGAGGTGTTATAAATGTCCATTTTAAGGTTAATGCTCCCCAAGGGGAGGATTTTTGACAAGGTTTCTCAGCTTCTTTCCGAGGCAGGAATTGATGTAAAACTTTCAACCAGAAGTTACCGACCTTATGTAAGTGATAAAAACATTCAGGTTAAAATCATGAAACCCCAGAACATACCTTCCTTAATAGAATTGGGTTCCCATGATGCAGGTTTTACCGGTTTTGATTGGGTACTTGAAACCGGATCCAAAGTTCAGGAAATCCTGGATTTAGAATTTGACCCGGTCCAGGTTGTAGCAGCAGTCCCAAAAGATTCCACTCCCGAAGGTTTGAAAGAACGAAGAATTATTGTTGCCTCAGAATACCCCGAAATTTCCAGGGATTTTTTAGAAAAAGAGGAGTATAATTTTGTCCTAATTAGGACCTATGGAGCAACAGAGGTTTTCCCGCCAGAGGATGCAGATATGATAATTGATAACACCTCTACCGGTCAAACCCTCCGGGAAAACCAGTTAAAAATTGTTGGGTCCCTTCTAAGTTCATCAACCCGTTTTATTGCAAATCCCAAGGCACTGCAAGATCCCTGGAAAAAAGAAAAAATTGATGAATTAACTCTTCTTTTTAAGTCAATTCTTGATGCCCGAAAAAGGGTTATGCTGGAAATGAACGTTCCCAAAGATCAACTTGAAGCAGTAGTAAAAATTCTTCCCTGTATGAGGTCTCCTACTGTTTCTACCCTCTACCAAGAAGAAGGTTTTGCGGTAAAAGCAGCAATACTTCGTTCTGAAGCATCAACAATTATTCCCCTGTTAAAAAAGATAGGGGCAACTGACATTCTTGAATACGAGTTTAGAAAGGTTGTTGTATAAAATGTTGCGCTCCCGAAAAGCTCTCGAAGGACTCACTCCTTACCCTATTTCTCCGACTCCAAGGGCGGGACAAATTTGCCTGGATATGAATGAAAACCCCAGGGGCCCTTCTCCCCTTGTATTAAAGGCTATAAAGGGTTTAAAAAAAGAAGATCTCTTTTCCTATCCTGATTATCAAAAGTTATACTTCGCCCTGGCAAATTACACGGGCCAAAAAACAGAAAACCTTATTTTAACCTGTGGAGGAGATGAGGCAATCCGCATTATCCTTGATGCCTTTGTTGAGGAAGGAGAAAATGTCATTGTTTCAACCCCCACCTATTCAATGTACAACCTTTTGCTTAGATTAAGGGGGGCTCGTATTAAAGAAATTCATTATGAAAAAAACCTGATCTTCCCGGGAAAAAAACTTTTGGAACAAAATAAGAGTAATCCAGGCGCAGTGGTCCTGGTTAACCCTGCCAGTCCCACAGGAGAGGAAATTCAGGAAAAAACCATTGAAGAGGTTTTGCGAGTTTTTTCCAATATTCCTGTTTTGCTCGATGAAACCTACCACCATTATTCGGGAAATTCAGCGGTAAATCTTGTTAAGAAATATCCCAATCTATTTATTTTAAGAACTTTCTCCAAGGCTTTTTCCCTGGCCGGTCTCCGTTTGGGTTACGTTATATCACAGAAGGAAAATATAAAAAAACTTCACCTTGTCAATCCTCCCTACCCCGTAAGTGGACCGGCAGTTATTGCTGGCATTGCTGCTTTAGAAGATCAGGAATTTTTGGAAAAAGAAACAAAAATGGCAGAGGAAGAAAAAAAGTTTCTTTTGCAAGGACTTTCTGCCCTGGATTTAGAGGTCCGTCTAACAAAAACCAACTTTATCCTCGTAAATTTTGGGGAAAACGCCCTTAAAATAAAAGATCGCCTTAAAGAAAAAAACATCCGTGTCAGGTCCCTTGAAGATCATAAGCCTCTCCAGCAATTCCTTCGGGTAAGCCTGGGGACAAGGGAAAACCATATTGCTTTTCTCCAGGCTTTAAAGGAGATTCTTGCCCCACAAGTTATTCTATTCGATCTTGATGGAGTTTTAGTAAATGTAAACCAATCATATCTCCAGGCAATAAGAGAAACTGTAGCCTTTTTTAGTCAGGAAATTCCTCCCCTCGAAGAAATCATAAAGCATAAACAAAGAGGCGGGTTCAACAATGACTGGGATCTAACCTCCTTCCTCCTTAAAAATAGAGGATTGGAAATCCAAAAAAAAGAGGGAATTGATAAATTCCAGGAATATTACCTGGGAGAAAATTTTTCCGGTTTAATCAAAAAAGAAAAACCCCTTGTTAAAAAAGGTTTCCTGGAAAAGGTATCTTCTAAATTCAAAATTGGGCTGGTAACCGGAAGACCTAGAAAAGAAGCAATTTATGCCCTGGAAAATATGGGGATCAAGAATTTTTTCCAAAGTATTGTTACCATGGATGACCTTCCTCCTTCAAAGGGTAAACCTGATCCATTGGGGATAAATATGGCAATGGAGGAACTCGGCGGGAAACGCGGGGTTTATATTGGTGATAATCCCGACGACATGAAGGCAGCTAAAGCTGCTGGCTTAGTCCCAATTGGGTGTCTCCCCCCGGATTTTACCGGGGAAGATCGAAATGCCCTGGAAAAAGCAGGGGCAAAAATAATATTAGAAAAAATTAACGAACTGGAGGATATTTTAAAATGCGCAGTGGAAATGTAACAAGGAAAACCCGGGAAACCGAAATTGATCTTAAGATAAACCTTGATGGGAAAGGAGAATCTGATATTTCCTGCGATCTCGGCTTTTTTACTCATATGCTTGATTGCCTTGCCCTCCACGGAAAAATTGATATTACTGCTTCTTTAAAAGGAGATCTTCACATCGATGCCCATCATCTGGTTGAGGATACGGGAATCGTCCTGGGCAAAGCCCTTAAGGAAGCCCTTGGAGATAAAAAAGGGATTCAGAGGGCAGGCTTTTTCTTTTTCCCAATGGATGAAACTCTTGCCATGGCCTCTTTGGACCTTTCCGGAAGACCATATTTCCATTGTGATTTCCAGCCCGCTAAAGATATGGTCGGGGATTTTCCCTGTGATCTTGTTTTTGATTTTTTCAGTGCCCTTTCCAGTTCCCTGGGAGCAGCAATTCACCTCCGGATCCTCTATGGGCGAAGTGATCACCACAAGATTGAAGCCCTATTCAAAGCTTTTGCTCGGGCCTTGAAAATGGCCTGCAGTTTTACTGATAATCCTGGGAGTATCCCCAGCACAAAGGGGGTCCTTTAAATGACAATTGGTGTCATCAATTACGGCGCAGGAAACCTCTACTCGGTTACCAATGCTCTGACTTATTTAGAAAAACCATTCAAGATGATAACCGGTCCTCAAGAAATGGACCAAATTAACAGTTTGATTTTCCCCGGAGTTGGGAGTTTTGCTGCGGCTGTAAATGAGCTGAAAAAAAGAGAGCTTTTTATACCCATTAAATCCTGGCTGGACAATAATCGGCCCTACCTAGGGATTTGTTTAGGTATGCAATTACTTTTTTCCCGCAGCAGCGAATCTCCCGAGGCCAGAGGATTTGGAGTACTGGCAGGTAGGGTGGAAAAATTTCGGGCAAAAAGGATACCCCAAATTGGCTGGAATCAGGTTAGCTGGGTAAAAAGAAATCCTCTTTCTTATCATCTTCAGGGGGATCCCTTTTTCTACTTTCTCCACAGCTACTACGTCTGCGGAGGAAAAGGTCAGGCTCCCTGGACCCTTGGCCTTACAACTTATGAGAATAACACCTACACTTCAGCGGTAAATTTAGAAAACATCTGGGGAGTCCAGTTTCACCCAGAAAAAAGTGGTCCAGAGGGGTTGCAGTTGCTAAAAAACTGGTTGGATTGGGAGGGTGATAGAGGTGCTAACCAAGAGAATTATTCCCTGCCTGGATGTTGAAAACGGCCAGGTAGTTAAAGGTACCAGGTTTAAGGACTTGAAGTATGCCGGAAACCCAGTTGAGATGGCAAGACAATATTACCAGGAAGGGGCAGACGAGCTCACCTTTTTGGATATTGGGGCTTCCCCCCAGGAAAAAGAAACAGTCCTTGAACTGGTTAAAAAAGTTGCCCGGGAAATCTTCATTCCCCTAACTGTGGGAGGGGGCATAAGAACAAAGGAAGATGTAGCCAGGGCCCTGGAAGCTGGAGCAGATAAAGTTGCAATCTGTACAGCTGCCTTAAAAAACCCCGATCTAATTACCCAGGGGGCAGAAAACTTTGGTTCTCAGTGTATTGTTCTCAGTATTGATGCTGGTTTTTCGGATGGTACCTGGTATGCTTTTACCCATGGAGGCAGAACCAATTCTGGGAAAAAGGCAATAGATTGGGCACTGGAAGGCCAGGAACTGGGAGCAGGAGAAATTCTCCTTAATTCAATTGATCGGGATGGGACCCTTGGTGGGTATGACCTGGGATTATTAGGAGAAATCTCCTCCCGGGTAAATATTCCCGTAATAGCCTCTGGAGGGGCAGGGAAACTGGAACACTTTGCCGAGGGAAT